>JACRCT010000600.1 GCA_016218885.1 Deltaproteobacteria bacterium
CGGGACCAGGAAGGTGGCGAGCACGACCTTCAAGGCGGACGCGGCGCTGGGCGCGACGGCGGGCGGCGAGGTGGGTACACGTACCTGCCGGCACCCCGCCCCCTGGGCCGAGCAGATGTACCAGCAGGAGGTCCGCGGCCGGGTCGAGGGGATGCGCGTGGTGACCGGGAGCCAGGAGAAGTAGCGATGGCGTAGAGGGCCGCCAACGGAGCGAGTTGTCCGGACAAACGAAGGCCGGGGCGCAGCCCCGGCCCAGGTGATGCTGCTGCGCGTGCGCTTACTTCGGCTCGACAGGCTTCCGCTTCCCCGTCGCGAAGAAGTCGATCGCCGGCTGAATGGCGGCCGCGAGCTTGGGATCGGTGTCCATCATGCGGGCCAAGGCCGTGTAGTACGCGGTGGTCGCCCACCAGCACTCCGACTCGGCCTGCAGGACGGTATCGCCGATGGTCTGCGCCAGCGAGCCGCTCTCCGTTTGGAGCTTCGCGAACCGCTTCGCCACCTCTGCGTCGTTCTCCATCCCTTCGACCGAAATGCCGGGCAGCTTGACGTCGTGCTCCTTGGCGAGGTCGGCCACCAGCTTGGTGACCTTCTCGCCGCCCGACCTGTGCTTCAGGACCCGCTGCCGTTCTTCGGAGGTCAGGTCCACCCCGTACTGCTTCACCCAGGTACGAACCGCCTTGATGTTCGCCTCCATCTGCGCCAGCTCTTCCAGCGGCGGAAGCTTGCTGCCAACTCGATTCTTCATGAGCCCTCCCAGCGAGTGAGTGAGGCGCGCAATCTCAGACACTTGCTGTTCCAAGTCAAGAGCGAAGAGGCTGATTTCACAGGTGTTTAACTATTCCGTTGTCACTGGACAATGGAGTCGACCGCTCCAAAATGGGTAAGCCGGGACATCGATTGCAGGAGCCGAGATATCGATTGCCGGAGTCGGGACATCGAACGGGTCGTGCTCGCACTGACCCGTTCGAGTCTGGGCATCGGACCGAGCAGTTGCCGGACCGACGTTCTGGTCTCCGAGGGTACCCGGGGGAGGGCCGGCACCCGTTGCCGAAGGGCACGGAGGAGTCTTCTCATCAGCCGACTGCGGCGACCGCTCCGCGGATCGAGGCGAGCCAGGCGATGTCGCACCACGTCTTGAATGCGCCCCGCAAATCCTTCATCCTGGGTGACACCTGAATGGGAGGGGCGGATGAACATCCGGGCCTCCTGCGGTTTCCTCGCTGCAGCCTTGCTGGTTCACTCGGGCTGCGGAACTGGCGAAGATGACCGGCGACGCGGCCACGGTGAGCCTGGATACGAAGACCGGGACGAAGACGCCTCGTGCTCGGTGCGCGATGGAGGTTTCGCTGAGTCCACAGGGACCTGCGACCTGCCCATCGAGATGCTGCTCGCGCAGACCCGTCTGCGCATGGTGACAGCGGGCGAGGACTTCGGGCTTGGCGAAGCGCGGCCGGAGATGTTCACCCTCCTCGATCAGTGCGATGAGGGGACTCTGCCCGCCGACCTGACTGCGCTCGCTGGGTTGTCCCTGGCAGAGCAGAGAATGACGGTGGCAGGAGCCGCCATCCATCTGACGGGGCTTCAGGTGAACTGCGCGGAGCTACGGCGCCTGGCCTATGGGGAGCCGAAGACCATTCTCGAAATCGCTCAGGCAGTGAACGTGGCGGCTGGGTCGCCTCTGGGCGCGCAAGAGATAGCGGCCCTCCCCTTCGAGCGGCAGTACCTGGTCTGGGAGATCGCCCGGGCGAACGACCTCGGGGAGGGCTGGAACGCGCAGGCCCACAACGGGAAGGGCGGCGAAGGTGGGGGCGGGAGCAAGAGAAGGGACGCGGGCGAGGAGGACGAAGAGGACGACGGCCACGGCAAGAAGCGTGACGGGGGCGAAAGCCACGAAGGCGTCGACGCCGCCCTGCGCCGTGATGCCTCAGCGGCGAGGCCCGACGTCGGAGCCGTGCTACCGCCCGATGCTGGAAAGCCTCGGCACCACCGCGATGGCGGGCTCGCCCCCGGCGACGACAGGGTGCAGTCCAGACCAGAGACACTGGTCTCGGACCCGGTCAAGCAGTTGGTGGTGGCTTTCGTCGGGGCGCTGAAGGGACGCGACCACTTCCCTCCGCGAGGGAATGGGGAGGAGGGCGGGAAGCGGTGGCTCGGCGTGACTCGGGAGCAGCCGCTGTTCGACCAGCTACTCCACGAGCTCGGCGACCACACGCCGCCCCCCGCGCCGTTACTGGACCCGGTGGTCAGCCCGACGAACCAGAATCCGACGCACGTGCGCGGGAGCGCCGAGCCGGGCACGACGGTCAGGGTGACGGGTGGCGTCGCGAACGCGAGCGTCGAGGTTGGGCCGGGTGGGGCATGGCTTGCGACGGTCCCGCTGATTCCGAACGCCGCGAATCGGCTCGCGGTCCAGGCAGTGGATCCTGCAGGGAACGCAAGCGCGGCGAGAACGGCGGAGATCCGGCACGACGGGGTGGCCCCAATACTCACCGTGCTGGAGCCGGGGAATGGGGAAAGCAGGGAAGCCATCACCATCGCAGTGCGGGGAACGCTGGCCGACGAGTATTCGGTTGGCGAAGTGCGCATCAACGGAGTCCCTGTGCCTCTGGTTGGGGGCGCGTTCGCCACTAGGGTTGTGTTGGCAGAGGGGCCCAACGAGATTGCGCTGTCGGCAAGCGATGCTGCAGGCAACTCCGTTGAAGCCATGATTCACGTCGACGGGATTCGTCCGCTTGCCTTTGCGCGGATAGGTCCGGAAGGCGGGCGTATCGAGGTATCGGCGCCTGGACCGCTCCGCGGCGCCTCGGTCGAAGTCCCGGCCGGAGCCCTAACAACTGAAACCTACCTGTGGCTGCGGTTGGAGACATCCCCCGGGAATCAAACGCTGCCGCAAGGAGTCATCGCAGTCGGGCCGGTGCTGTCGGTGGAGCCTGACGGGACTCAGTTTCTTCGCCCGGTCACGCTGACGGTTCCGTATGACCCCTCATTGCTCGCGCCAGTGTGGGGAAGAGGGGAGAACTTGGGCGTGTATACGGCAGCCGGGGTGGGGGCCCCGTTTGCGCCCATTGCGGCCTCGTTCGGCGCCGGGTTCGCTCGAGCCAATACAACGCACCTGTCGCTGTTTGAGGTAGGCGTTGACTCGGCAGAGCTGCGGGTGTCGCGTGTCTCTGGAAACGCTTTCACCGGGGTGACCGACCCTTGGGCCTCACCAAGCGACACACCTCTAGAGCCCGAGTGGGTAGCGACAGCAGGAACACGAACGTTCGTGGCAAGGCGCTCGGCGTTCGGGGCCGACACCGAGGTCTACGAACAGACGGGAAACCTGGTGCCAGTCGCAACGGTCCCGGTCGCCGAACCAGCCGGCCTGATAGTTGGGCCGACGGGGAGAGTATTCCTGGGCGATCGGCTGGGTGGTCGAATATGGGAAGTCACCCCTGGCGCCACCCCTGGAGTCGTCGTAGGCGGTGGGGCGCTATCGCCCTGGCTGGGAGTTTCGGGGACCCAAGCTTGGCTCTGGACGATTGAGGGGATCACGATGAATCGGGCAACCGGAGCTGTGTACATCGTCGATGCATGCTATCGCTACGCGTGGGACCCTGTTGGAGACGTTGTTCGAGTCATCGATGCCTTCGGCTTGGTCTGCCAGCCATGGGCGTCTCCTCCGGTCTATGAAGTTGAGGCATGCGAGAGGGGGTCGCCAAGCGTTTTGGCGCGACCGGTAATCACGACGTCCCCCCCCGCGGCTCAAAGCGTGACAGCGGGGTCGATCCTGTTTCAGTTCCTCAACGGAGAACTGTACGGACTCAATGACA
>JACRCT010000603.1 GCA_016218885.1 Deltaproteobacteria bacterium
CGAGGACGACAAGGTCGACGGCTCCAAGCAGAGCAAGCGCATCCTGCGGCGGACCCCGGTTGGGTCGGGCCTGTTCTGCCCGGGAACGACCACCACGATCGTGGATGTGAGCGGCATGGCGAGCCGGTACATCCGGGCGGTTGCGGTCTCCGAGCCCCTGCTGGCCTGGGTCGAGCAGGACGCGAGCGGGCCCTCGATCTACTCGGTCGTGGTTCTCGATCTTGGGAAGGGCACGCAGGCCGTCGTCAACAACGGGGGTGCCGGAACGAGCAACCTGATCGTCTCCTCCTCCCTGCAGATCGCCGGGGGCTACGTGGCGTGGCTGGAGGAGCTGCCCGGAGGCTACCAGTGGCAGGTGGTGAAGATCGACAATCCAAGCTCGGTCTTCCCGTTCCCCGGAACCCCCACGGTGCAGAATGCGACGAGCCTCTCGCTGGCGGCCGATGGAACCAAGCTCCTCCTCGCCAATGTCGGCAGCTCGAGCACCCAAGGAGTCCTCACCGTGCGCGTTCCGGGTGCGGACGGCAGCTACGTCAGCGGAAAGGAGACCACGCGAGAGTTCACCCTCCAGAGCACGATCGGCGCGTGGTCGACCGGGTTCGATGGCGCGCATGCCGTGGCGGTGCCCTACGCCTACTCGGCCAACCCCGTTCCCATCTACGACTGGTATGCGGGGCCGGACAACCAATTCGGAACCAACGGCTTCGGAGCGAACGACGACGTGTTCACCTCCGTCCTGCCCAGCACCGCCTACCGCAGCGACGTAGCCTTGAGCGAGGGCTTGCTGATCTACGCGATGGGCTCCGTGTACACCGATCCCAACGCCGATCTCTTCTCGCTGGACTTGACGACCATGCGCTGGGAAAGCGTGGACGCTCGGAGCCTCTACGCGCCGACCCTCAATGGCTTCGGAACGATGTTCTACACCGACTTCGAGTCCACCTCGGGCACCACGAGCTACCGGATCTTCGCGCGCTCGCCCGGCGGCGTGGAGACCTCGGCGAGGATCGACCCTCTGGCCATCGGCAACACGAAGCGGCACTACGCCGCAACGGGCCGCGATCTGGTCGCCTTCAACTCCGTGGGCCCTGGCCCGTACTGGATGTACGTGTTCCAGCCGGACGCCACGGGAACGTGGTTTACGCAGAGCGCGCCCAATCCCATTCAGCTGCTCAAGGTGGGTGCCTTCTCGGCCACCGACACCTCGTTCGGGACGCCGGAAGCGGGCGATGGCAAGGCGCTCATTTCCACCAGAGGCGGCGCGCCCGATTACTACTACCATCCGTACGTCATCGAGCCGACGCCCAACCTGGGTGAACCCGCTGACACGGATTGCCTGGCGTACCCCGCCAGGTGCTCGCTCGCGAACACGGTATGCCCGGGTCCGCGCTGCGTGGACATCACCTCGGCCAGCTGCCAGCCGTCGGTGCGCGAGCCGTCCGGCGGCATCTCCCGGCACTACGCCGCCTGGCTGGGAGTCGTGCCGCCGTGGGCCGACCCCCTCAGCTCTCCGGTGCAGGTCTTCTACTACTCGGCCGGAGCCGACGGCGCGTTCGGAACGGCGGATGACTCGCCTGCCGTGCCTCTCACGGACCCCAGGTGCACCGGGGTGTGCACCGCCCGCATCGCCCGGGTCGGCGGCTCCTCGATCGGCTTCTACGACGGCGCGAGCCTCATCGTGGTCACCAACCCCGGGACCGCGGGGGCAAGATCCACGACCGTTCCCTTGCCGGGCGCGGTGGTCGACTTCGCCATGGCCGGGGACTACGTCGCCTACACCACCGTCAACCTCAACGGGGTCCAGGCCCAGACCTTCAACATCGCGACCGGAGCGTCGATCGTGTGGAGCTCCCACTACTCTCCCAAGGGAGCGATCGCGGTGGATCCGTCGGGACGAATCGCCTGGGAGGACCAGTTCTTCTCCACCCAGTCCATCTTCTCGGCAACGCGCTAGTTCCGCGCGCCCCAGCTCCTTCCCGAGCTCTGGCCGGGGCCGCAACGGTGACTCGTATCCGAGCCGGGAGCGTCAGCGACCGGGCAGGTTGGGTTCGCCCAACCCGTCGGCGCCGGCGTGAGTGCTCGGACCGCCCTATGGCTCGCTCTTGGGGTCCATCGCTTCCTGCAGCCCCTCGCCCACCAGGTTGTAGGCGGTCACGGCGATGAAGATGGCCGCGCCTGGGAAGAGCGCGAGCCACCAGGCGCCGGGGCTCACGACGTACCGATGGGCCTGCATGAGGATCTCGCCCCAGCTGGCCGTGGGCGGCGGCGCTCCAAAGCCCAGGAACGAGAGCGCGCTCTCGAGCAGCATCGCGCCCGCCACGCCGAAGGCGGCGGAGACCAGGACCGGGCCAAGCGCATTGGGGATCACGTGCCGGAACAGGATCCGCGCGTCGCTCGCGCCCAGCGCCCGCGCCGCCTGAACGAACTCCAGGTGCTTGACCCGCAGGACCTCGCCGCGCATCAGCCGCGCCACCTCGGGCCAACGGGTGAGGCCGATCACCAGCACCACGTGGAGGAGCGTGGGCCGCTCGATCATCGCCATCAGCGCCAGCACCAGGAAGAGCGTGGGGAAGGTGAGCACCGCCTCCACGGTGCGCGAGATCACCACGTCGACCGCTCCCCCGAAGTAGCCGGCGACCGCCCCCAGCGACACCCCGATGAGCACGTAGATCGCCACGGCGAACAGCCCCACCGCGAGGCTCACTCGCGTGCCGTGCACCAGCCGAGAGAGCACGTCCCGACCCGTCTCGTCGGTCCCCAGCCAGTGTCGGGCGCTGGGTCCGGCAGGAAGCATCTCCAGGCTGGCATCGAGCCGGTAGGGACCGAAGGGCACCGGCGTGGTGAGCATCCAGTCACCGCGGGCCGGGTCGAGCTTCTCTTCGAGCGAGCCGATGTCCTCATTTCGAAGGGCTGCGGGGCGGACCAGATTGGGAAGCACGTGGAGCTGGCCCTCCAGCCGCACTGCCAGAGGCAGATCGCTGGCCACGAAGTCGGCGAGCACGGCCATCAGCGCGAGCGCCAGCACGGCCCCGAGGCCCACCCGATGGGCCAGGCGCCGGCGATAGCGCGCCCACAGACGCGCCCAGGCGCTCGTCCTTATGTGGCCCTTCCTCCTCCGAGCGGTGGGCGGATTCATGGCTTGCGGATCCGCGGGTCGAGCGCGGAGCAGGCGAGGTCGGAGACCAGCCCCCCGAGCATGGTGAGCAGCGCCGCCAGGGTAGTCACGGCCATCACGGTGTTGTAGTCGCGGGTGGCGAGTGCCTGGAAACCCAGGCGCCCCATCCCTGGCACTCCGAAGATCTGCTCCACGATCACGCTGCCGCCGACGAGGTGCGGCAGGCTCAGCCCCAGCAGCGTCACGATCGGCAGGAGCGCGTTGCGCAGGGCATGCCTGAGCACCACCGCCGGCTCCCCCAACCCCTTGGCTCGGGCGGTGCGCACGTAGTCCTGGCGCAGGGCCTCGACCATGCTCGCGCGAGCGTAGCGGCTGAGCGCAGCCAGCGAGGCGTAGGTCAGGCAGAAGACCGGCAGCACCAGATGCCAGGCGAGGTCGGCGAGGCGACCCAAGGGGCCCAGCGAAGCGGCCCCGGGCGAGTGCAGCCCCTGCATCGGGAAGAGGTTCCAGTAGCGTCCCCCACCGAAGAGGACGAGCAGCATCACCGCCACCCAGAAGGCGGGCATGGAATAGAGCAGGAAGAGCCCCAGCCCCAGCGCCCGGTCGAACCAGCTCCCGCGCTTGACCGCAGAGAGCACCCCCAGCGGAATGGCCAGCAAGTACGAGAGCAGGAGCGCCAGCCCGGAGAGCAGCAGAGTATTGGGCAAGGCCTCCAGGACCTTGTCGGCGACCGGCCGGTGGTCATAGCTGGAAAGCCCGAAGTCGAGGGTGAGGACACGGCCCAGCCACTTTGCGTAGCGCGCCGGCAAGGGCTGGTCGAGCCCCATGGTGCTGCGGAAGTCCGCGATCGCCTCCTGCGACGGGCCGGCCCCGCTCAGCGTGTCAGCGCCCGCGGCGCTCAGCGGATCGCCAGGGGCGAGATGCAGCAGGGCAAACGAGAGCAGCGTGATCCCGAAGAAGGTCGGGAGCAGCCACACAAGCCGGTGGACGAGATAGGCGCGCATCGCGAGAAGGCTTCAACGGGGCTTCGGTGAGTGACCTCTGGTGTCCAAAGTCGAGCCTCTGCGGAGCACTCCCCCGCTCCTGGCTTGCTCAAGGCCGCTGCGCCGCCTCCATCCTCTCGTCGAGCCACACCTCGTCGAAGTTGTACCAGTTGAGCGAGGGGCGCAGACCCTTGACCTTCTTCTTCACCGCGTCGAGGTCGGGCCTGATGTTGATCCACAGATACGGCTGCTCCTCGTACAGGATGCGGCCCAGCTCGCGGTAGAGCCCGCTGCGACGCACGGGGTCGAACTCCACTCGCGCCTGCTCGATGATCTCGTCGGCGCGCGCGTTCTTGAACCCCACGAAGTTCGAGCCGCCCTTGGCCTGCGAGCTGTGCCAGATCTGATAGGGGTCGCTCTGCGCATCGGTGTCGCCCCAGAGCATGGAGCAGGCGTCGAAGTCCCGGTCGTGAGTGCGCTTGGAGAAGACCGGCCACTCCGCCTTGGAGATGTCCATGTCGATCCCCGCGCGCCGGTAGGCGTCCTTGAGCACCACCGTGAGCTTGGAGAGGAAGACCGAGTTGGCGGGCATCAGGAAGGTGAAGCGGAACTTGACCCCGTCCCTGTCCAGCCAGCCGTCGTGGTCGTGATCTTCCCAGCCAGCCTCCTTGAGCAGCTGCTTGGCCTTCTCCTCGTCGTGCGGCAGCGGCACCAGGCTCGGGTCGCAGTCCTCGCCATCCTGATAGAAATGGCACGCCGTCGGCCGCTCGAGGTTGTTGAGCTGGGTCCGGTTGAAGTGATCGCGGTCGAAGAGCAGCGCCATCGCCTTGCGCACTCGCTTGTCGGCGAAGAACGGTCGGTCCTCGTTCCAGCCCACCCACTCGTAGTTCTTCCCGAAGAAGCGGATGCGATGGTAGTCGTCGACCAGCCGTGGATTGCGAACCATGTCGATCCAGCTCGTATGCTGGAGCTGCTGCATCAGGTCGAACTCGCCCCGCTCGAACAGCTGGGTGGCCACCGTGTGGTCGGGCACGATGCGGAAGACGACCCGGTCCAGGTAGGGCTTCTTGCCCCAGTAGTCGTCGTTGCGCTCCACGACGATCTCCTGCATCGCCGTCCAGCTCTTGAACCTCCAAGGTCCGCTGCCCACGGGCGCACGATGGATGGGATTCCTGCGGAACTCCCCTTTCTCGAGCAAGTGCTTGGGCATGATCGGCAGGGTGGTGGCAACCTGCCGCAAGAACAGGAAGTAGGGCTTCTTGAGCGTGACCTGGAAGGTGTGGTCGTCGAGCGCCTTGTACTCTTTGACGTCGGTGTAGTAGCTGCGGGCCGAGGTCGTGGGCTCGTTCGGATCGAGGATCTTGCGCAGCGTGGCCACGAGGTCATGCGCCGTCACCGGCTTGCCGTCGTGGAAGCGCATGCCCTTGCGCAGCTTGAAGGTGTAGCTCAGATGGTCGGGAGACTCCTCGTAGGTCTCGGCCGCTGCAGGCAGGAGCTGGTAGCGCGGACGATCTCGAGAGTCGATGCGCAGCAGGGTCTCGTAGATGCGCCGCATGGCGATCCGCGTGGCGAACAGGTCGAGAGGGTCGATCACGTGGGGCGACAGGTTGGGCGGGTCGTTGACCCCGCGCACGACCAGGGTCCCGCCTACCACCGGCTCTCCTTCCGAAGCCGCGGGCGGCAGGCGTCCGTCCAGCCAGAAATCGTCGGGCATCGAACCGGAAGGACCCGGCGGCTGGGGTTGGATCACCACGACCGGCGAGGGGGGTGGACGGTCAGCGCAAATGCACCCTGCCCCGGCGACGAGCCCCAGGGACCAGGCGAGGCGCAGGGTACGGCGCGAGGCTTTCACGAGGCCTCCCCACTCTTGCCCGAAGGCCAGCACCGCCCCCAGACGACAGGCTTGAACAAGGTGCCCGAGTAAACCACGGCCCCCGCGCCAGCGGCAACCGAGGCCGCGCTCAGCATGGACCCGGCGCCCTGGCTCCTCGAGCCTCCCGCCGGCTGCGCCCAGGACAGGCGGAGCGACCGCCTATCCAATGGCTTTCACTGGTACTTTTCAAACCACACCAGATCGGCCGCGGGGGCCCCATAAGAGCCAACAGGGCCATCGGTCGACTGTTTGACTTGCCCGCAAGCAGGGGCCTACACTTCCCGACCCTGCCGCCTCGGGTGATTGGCCAGTATCAGATTCTGTCGGTGCTCGGGACGGGGGGCATTGGGAGCGTGTACCGCGCTCTGGACAAGCGCACCAACGAAGAGGTCGCGCTCAAGCTGCTCTCCAGCGGCCCGGCGCTGGACCCCATCGCCGCCAGGCGGATGGCGCGGGAGTTCGAGGCCCTCTACGACTTGTCGCACCCCAACGTGGTCCGGGTGTTCGACACCGGGGTCTACCGCGGCTATCCCTACCTGACCATGGAGCTCATCGAGGGCCTCACCCTGCGCGAGTTCCTGATGGTGGACCACTCGGGGATGCCGGCCATGTGCTCGGGCCGGCTCGCCAGCCCCGCCGCGCGGCCCAACTTCGAGGGTTTTGACGAGGGCAGCGTGGACTCGGCCGAGTCCATCGTTCCCTTCGACCTCGACCGGCTGGCCCAGGAGCCGGACAGCGACGCGGGGCTCTTCGCCGGCGAGCACGTCAGCGGCCACGGCCCGGAGGCCCTGCGCCGGCTGGCAGACGTCATCGACGAGCCGTTCACCGACGATCGCGGCACCGACGTCTCCCACCTGACCGGGCCGGTTGCGGCCGTGACCGAGAAGGAGATGCCGCGGGTCCGCGAGCCGAATCTCATCGAGCTCAACCGCCCGGAGCGCGTGGCCCTGCTCAAGGATGCGGTGCTGCAGGTCTGCGACGCGCTGGCCTACGTCCACGCTCGCGGGATGGTCCATCGCGACCTCAAGCCCTCCAACATCATGGTGGACGAGGACCGGCGGGTCCGCCTGATGGACTTCGGTCTGGCCAAGTACCTGGCCGAGGACACGGTGTTGACGGCCGCCGGCCGCATCGTCGGCACCTACCGCTACATGGCCCCCGAGCAGCTGCAGGGTGAGCGGCTCGACGGCCGATCCGACCTCTACTCCCTCGGGGTGATGCTGTACGAGCTGCTTGCCGGCCGGCCTCCCTTCGACGCCAAGACGCCTATCGAGATGTGCCAGCGCATCCTCGAGCAGGAGGCGGTGCCGTTGTTCGCCATCAATCCCGACGCGGACGAGAGCCTGGTTCGCGTGGCCCAGCGGCTCATGCACAAGGACCCCTCGGAGCGCTTCCAGACCGCGGAAGAGATCTCCGAGGTTCTCTTCGAATAGCGGTGGCGCCCACCCCCCCACCAGCCCGCCGGTCGGGCCCGTTGGGAAGATGTCGGACGCCTGCGCTAGAGTGCGGTCGTTCTCGACCTGGTCCTCGCCATGAGCCTGTTGCCCGAAGACGCCAGCTATCTCGAGCACGTGCAGGCCTTCTTCCTGGCCTTCCGCGGCGACGGCGTGTCTCTGTCGCCGCTGGACGCCGAGCTCTTGGCGAGCTGGCAGGCACGCGGAGTGCCCTATCCGGTGATCTGCCGCGGCATCCGCAAAGCGGCGGAGACCGCCCTCTATCAGGGTGGCCAGGATGCCCGCCTGCGGACCCTGCGCAGCTGCCGCGCAGCGGTCGAGCGGGAGTACCGGCGCTGGGAAGGGGCCCCGATCGCTCCCCAGGGTGAGGGCAGCAAGGGAACCGGGCCCAAAGACGCGCAGGCAGGCGAGGCCCCGGAAGCTCCCGATGCAGCCAGCTTTGCCACCAAGCGCCTCAAGAAGGCCCGCTCCCAGCTGCGCAAGGCAATCGTGGAGGCCGGTTCGCCCTCGGCCCAGCAGGCCATCGAGGCGGCGGCGCGCACCGTGGCCATGGAGGTCGACGACCCGCGTCAGGTCTCGATGCTCATCGCCCGAGCCGACGACGCCATGGCCCTGATCTACCTGCGCCGGCTCGCGCCCGAGCTGCGCCGGGAGCTGATGAGGCAGGCCCGCTTCCACGCCGGACCGCGGCCCGTCGGCTCCTCGAGACGCGCGCGCAAGGACGCCCTGCGCGCCCACCGCGTCGCCCTGGCCCGCTCCCACGGCCAGCTCCCTGCACTCGCGTAACGAACGCTCCTTCCGAGGTCACCTGTGCCCGTCTGCCCCAGCTGCAAGGACGCTCGCTACCTGGTCGAGAAGAACGGCGAGCGGACCGTGGCCAAGGTGTGCGCCTGTAACGAGACCTGCACGGTCTGCGGCGGCAGCGGCCACACCTTCGTCGAGGAGAAGGGCTACACCTTCGTGCGCCCCTGTGGTTGCCGGTCGATCGCGCGGCGAGTGACGCTCTTCAACCAGGCCCGCCTGCCGGCGCGCGCGGTGGGCTTCACCTTCGAGACCTTCACGCCCGAGACCGAGGAGCAGAACCTGGCCAAGGGAGTGGCCGAGACCACCGCCCGGCGCTACCGGCCCGACTCCCCTTCCAAAGGTCTGATCGTCTCGGGGCCCGTGGGGACCGGCAAGACCCATCTGCTGTGCGCCGCGCTGCGCTACCTCACCCTCGAGGTGGGAGTGCCCAGCCGCTACGTGGAGATCTCCTTCCTGTTCTCGGAGATCAAGAACGGGTTCCAGGCAGGCAAGAGCGGGCTGGAGGCCATCGCGCCACTGGTCGACGTGGAGGTGCTGGCCATCGACGAGATCGGCAAGGGCCGCGGCTCGGGCTTCGAGCTCGACACCCTCGACGAGCTCATCGCCCGCCGCTACAACTCCGGCCGCACCACCCTCTTCGCCACCAACCTCAGCCTGGCCGCGGAGGCGGGCAAGGGCGGATACGTCGACCCGGTGGTGTACGAGCAGCGGACCCAGTCGCTGTTGCGCATCAAGGTCGGCGAGCGCATCTACTCCCGGCTCTTCGAGATGTGCCACGCCATCGAGTTCCCCTCGAACCTCAAGGACCACCGCAAGTCCGACAAGGCGTCGCTGGCAGCGAAGTAGGCACTGGTCCGTTCGAACGGACTGGCTCCCCCGCCTACCAGGCTGACAGCTCGGTGTCGTTGACGCGCACGCTGGTTGCGGCAACCCGTCCTGACGCCGCCGGCAAGAACGGAGTGGGGCTCGA
>JACRCT010000613.1 GCA_016218885.1 Deltaproteobacteria bacterium
CCGCTCGCTCTACCCGTCGCAGCTGGCTGCGCGCCATCGAGGCGAGGCGGTTGGCGAGACCTGGGAGGGTCTGGGCGCGACAGCTGTCGCCGACCTGGGCCTGCGGGGTCGGCCCTGGGTCTCGTTCCTCCTCGGGACGAGCGGCCCGGACATCGTGAAGCGGGCGGCCGAGGCCAGGACCCAGGAGGTCTTTCCGGTGCTGGACGGGCAGGGTGGGCTCAAGGGCGTGGTCGTGCCCGAGACGCTGCGCTGGCTGGCGGCGAACCATGACAGCGAGGCCTGGGCGGTCGCGGCGGACCTGATGCAGCCGCCGGTGAGCGTAGGCGAGCGGTCGAGCCTGCGTGACGCGGCGGCGCTGCTGGTGAGCCAGGGCCTGCGCGGAGTCCCGGTGGTGGAGGGGAATGCAGGCAAGGTAGTGGCCGTCTTGAGCCAGGCCGATCTGGTGGCGGCGGCGTGGAAGGACCTGCCTCCCGGGGCCGGTGGCGAAGGCCGCGAGGCGACAGGGAGCTGAGCGGACGGTCTCGATGGAGGGGTGGGGAGAGCGCAGATGCGGTTGGAAGACCTGGGACTCGTCGGCAACTGCCAGTTCTCGGCGTTGATCTCGCGAGCGGGGGCGGTGGTCTGGTGCTGCCTGCCGCGCTTTGACTCCGAGCCGGTCTTCGCGCGGCTGCTCGACGAGACGGACGGGGGCGAGTTCAGGATCGGGGCGGCGGACGGCAGCCCCGGAGAGCAGCGCTACCTGCCCAACACCAACGTCCTCGAGACGCGCTTCTGCACCGCCGACGGCAGCTTTCGTGTCCTCGACTTCGCGCCACGCTTCCTCCAATACGACCGCCACTTCCGGCCGACCCAGCTCTTCCGCCTCGTCGAGCCGCTGGAGGGGACGCCGCGGGTCGCGGTCTCGTGCGAGCCGCGCCTGGGCTGGTCCAAGGCGAAGCCCGAGCGCCTGAGCGGCTCGAACCACGTGCGCTTCGAGGGGTACGCGAGCCCGGTGCGCCTGACGACCGATGTCCCGCTCTCCTACCTCGGGGGGCAGCCCTTCGCGCTGACGGAGCGGCGGCACCTCGTCCTCTCCTGGGGGACGCCCATCGAGGAGCCGCTGGCTCCGCTCTTCGAGCGCTTCCTGGGGGAGACCGTCCGGTACTGGCAGCGCTGGGTCAAGCAGTGCAACGTGCCTCCGCTCTTCCAGCAGCAGGTCATCCGCTCGGCGCTGGCGCTCAAGCTGCATTGCTTCGAGGACACGGGGGCCATCGTGGCCTCGATGACCACCTCGGTCCCCGAGTCCGCCGGCAGCGGGCGCACCTGGGACTATCGCTACTGCTGGCTGCGTGACGCCTACTACTCCCTGGCGGCGTTCCGCCGGCTGGGCCAGTTCGAGGAGCGGGAGCGCTTCGTCCACTACCTGCTCACCGTGGCCGGCGGCGAGCCGGACCTCGAGCTCGCCCCGCTCTACTGCATCGACGCCCGCAAGGATCTGGAGGAGCGTCAGCTCGGGAGCTGGCCGGGCTACGAGGGGCACGGCCCGGTGCGGGTGGGCAACGCCGCAGCGCGCCAGCGCCAGCACGACGTCTACGGGGAGATGGTGCTGGCGCTCTTCCCGGTCTTCCTCGACGACCGCTTCTCCGAGGAGCGCTCGTCGCACACGCTGGAGTTGCTCATCCGGCTGGCGCGCAAGGCGGGGGTGGTGGCAGGCAAGCCCGACGCCGGCATCTGGGAGTTCCGCAACGGAGACCGCCCGCAGACCTTCTCGAGCTTGATGTGCTGGGCCGCGGCGGACCGCCTGGCAGCCGTCGCGGCGCGCCACCGGCCGGAGCTGGCGGGGGAGTTCAAGGGTGCCGCCGAGGTCATCCGCGGGGCGATCGTCGAGCGGGCCTGGAACGCCGAGCTGGGGAGCTTCGCTGCCTCGTATGGCGGGGCGGACCTGGACGCCTCCCTGCTGCAGATGGTCAGCCTGCATCTGCTCGACGCGCGCGACCCGCGGCTGAACCAGACGGTGGACTCGGTGATCCGCGAGCTCACCCGGGGCGGCTGGCTCATGCGCTACCGGGCCGACGACGGGTTCGGCGCGCCCACGGTGGCGTTCACCCTGTGCACCTTCTGGCTGGTCGAGGCGTTGGCCAAGATCGGCCGGGACGAGGAGGCGCGGGCGCTGCTCGAGCGCGCCTGCCAGAGCCTGTCGCCGCTGGGGCTGCTCTCCGAGGACTACGACGTGGTGGAGGGCCGGATGTGGGGCAACTTCCCGCAGGCCTACTCCCACGTCGGGCTCATCAACGCCGCCTTCGCGGCCTCTCCTCGCTGGGCGGACTGGACCTGAGCCGGGCCACTCGTTGCTTGACGACCTGCCGTGAGCCACCATGCCGCCGACCTTGGCGACTGGCCTTTGGGAACTCATGGACTCATCGCTGCCGTCTGCCGCCCCGAAGTGCCCGAGCCACCCGGACCGCCTCGCGGCGACGACCTGCTCGCGCTGCGGAACCTTCCTGTGCTCCCAATGCGTGGTCGCCCGCCCTGAGCGGCTCTGTGCAGCCTGCCTGGCCCGGAAGCTCTCGGACCTGCCGGCGTCCCGCCCCTACTCGTTTCGAGGGGCCCTTCAGACTGGCTGGACGCTGCTGCGCGCGAGGTTCGGGCTCTACCTTGCGCTCACCGGCGTCTTCGCGCTTCCCGAGGCGCTGGTGCGCCTCTGGGTGCCGGGACTGCAGGCGCTGCTGGGCTTCCTATGTTCCACCACGCTGGGGCTGGTAGGCGTCCTCGCCTGCCTTTCGTGTGCCGCGGAGGCTGGCCTCGGGCGCCGCATCGACTGGTGGACGGCGCTGCGTGCAGCACTCCGGGCTTGGCCGCGGGCTTTTCTGGCCCGGCTGGGAGCCGCAGTCCAGGTTGCCCTCTTCTTCCTGCTCCTGATCGTCCCTGGCTTCATCCGCTGGGTGCAGCTCTGCGTGGTCACTCCCGTCGCGCTCCTGGAGCACTCCGGCAGCGCGCTTCGCCGCTCGGCCGAGCTGACCGCCGGATGGGGCTGGTCTCTCCTCGGGCTGCTGTGTGCCGCCAACGTGCTCTTGCTTCTCCTGGTCGGCTCCACCGCTCTGCTCGTGGGAGAGGTCGCTGAGCTCGCTCCTCCACTGCTGGGTCCGGCCGTCCTCCTCCAGACGTGGTTGGCGAATGTGGGCGCGCTCTGCGTGGAGATGCTCATGCTCGGAGCCTACTTCGGGCTGAAGAGCTCGACCGAGCGCGCCGAGGAGCTCCTGTTCGAGCAAGACCCAGCGTCGCGGTAGGCGCCGGGCTCCTGGCCGAGCGGGAGTGGGTTTTCGGATTCGGAACCTATCCAGCGGCCGGACGGCGGTGTGCACCTGACGGCCGACTGGATTCCACTGATGGAGATTCGCGTCCCGGCTCACTCGCGGGGATAATGCGTCCGCATCGTGGAGGGCACATGCCAGAGCAGCTCGTGTTCGCACAGACCTTCGAGAGCCTGTTCGTGAGGGCCCTCGGGGGGAAGATCGACGAAGGCATGCGCGCCAGGCTCAGGGAGCTGGGCGTCGACGTCGACCGGCTCGAGCCGGCCTATCCCTTTGCCACGTGGATGAAGGCAGTGGCCCTCGCCGCTTCGATGGTCTACCCGGAGAAGCCGCCCCCTGAAGCGCAGCAGCTGCTGGGGCGAGCGGTGATCGAGGGCTATCGGGCCACGCTCATCGGCCGCACCCTGCTGCGCTTCCTCAAGGTGATGGGGCCGCGCACCGCCGTCTCCACCGCCACCAACGCCTTCAAGACCGGCAACAACTACACCGAGACCCGTCTGCGCGAGCTGGGGCCGACCTCCGTCGAGCTGTGGATGAACGAGGTCGGACCCTTCCCGGAGTTCACCCAGGGAATCCTCGCCGCCGGGGTCGAGGCCAGCGGCGCCCGCGGAGTGAAGATCTCCTACAGCAAGCACGACGGCCACGCCGCCCTCTACTCCATCAGCTGGGAGTCGTGACCGGCGGCGGCGCGGCGGGATTCGCCAGCTCCTCCTCGATGGCCTTGCGCACGGTGGGATCCATCAGCTCGCGGTAGAGGGTCTCCACCAAGAGGCCGGTGACGAACCAGATGGGCAGGATGGCCAGCGAGCTCATTCCCAGCACGTTGAGCGGGTCGTCGTAGTACCAGATGGCGTAGCCGGTGATCGCCTTGAGGGCGTGCCCGGAGACGACCTCGAAGCCGACGATCGCCATGCTGTAGAGCAGCCCGCGCAGCCAGAATGGGCGCCGGGCGGTCCGGCGGTAGAGGGGCTCGATGAGGCAGAAGGCAGCGGTGGCGTAGACCGGGAACATCCACAGCGAGCACTGCCCGAAGAGCACGACGGCCGGCGTCTGCCACACCGCCTCGAGATTCAGCCGGGGATCGACGTGCCAGCCGAAGCGGAAGAGCACCTCCAGGCCAGGGATGCTGCGGCCCAGGCGCACGAGGTTGTAGAAGAGCACTTCGCCGCCCTGGCCGAGGAAGCCGTAGAGGCCGTAGCGGAAGAGTCCGAACAGCACGCGCAAGCGCAGCCCGCGCTCGCGCTCAGAGCGCCGCACCCGATGAAGCTGCTCCATGGCCCCTCCTCAGAAGTCTCGAGTGAGGCAGGGTATTCGAGCCAGGCTCGTGCGGTCCACGCCAGTGAGCCGACCAGAACATTGAGAGCGACCCCGGCCCAGCATGGGGCTCGGCCGAGGTCAGGTGGGCTGGCTCAATCGAGGGAGGCCAGTACGCGGGCGCGGGTCACGTTGGGCCACTCCGCCGTCTTCACCGGACGCCCGAAGCAGAGCTCCAGGTCCTCGCTCTTGGTCTC
>JACRCT010000614.1 GCA_016218885.1 Deltaproteobacteria bacterium
TAGCTCTGGGGGCGGGTGGTGAAGGAGAGGGCGAACAGGAACTCGTTCCAGCAATAGATGAAGGTGAGGATCGCGGTGGTGGCCAGCCCGGGCAAGGCCAGGGGTAGCACCACGTAGCGCAATGCTTGCAACCGGCTCGCCCCGTCCACCATCGCCGCTTCTTCCAGCTCGCGCGGCAGCTGCCGGAAGAAGCCGACCAGCAGCCAGATGGTGAGCGGCATGGCGAAGGTCAAGTAGGGCAGGACCAGCCCAGGCCGAGTGTCGATTTGCCCCAGCTCGCGCAGCACCAGGTACAGCGGGGAGACGATGGAGATCTGCGGGAACATGCTCACCGCCAGGACAGTGGCGAGCAGCGGCGACTTGCCCCGGAACTGCAGCCGCGCCAGCGCATAGGCGCACAGCGTGCCCACCGTCAGGCACAAGAGCGTGGTCGCCCCCGCCACGATCAGTGAGTTGCCGAGCGCCTCGAGGAAGGTCCCCTCGGCGAGGAGCGCGCGGTAGTGCTCCAGCCCGATCTCGCGCGGCAGCACTGACGGACCCGCGAAGAGCGAGGCCTCCGGCGCGAGCGAGGAGACGAGGGTCCAATAGAAAGGGAACAGCAGCGCCGTGACGAGCAGCGCCACTCCGGCGCTGGCCAGGCTGGCGCCGGTGCGGCTCATTCGGCCCTCCCGGTGAGCTCTGCGCCCAGGACTCGCAGGTAGAGGACAGCGACCAGGAAGCTCACGCCGAAGACGACCATCGACAGCGCCGACCCCAGTCCGAAGCGCAGGTGCTCCAGCAGCGTGGAGAAGGTGAGCAGCGAGACCGGCTCGGTCGCGGTGCCCGGGCCTCCTCCGGTGAGCACATAGATGAGGTCGAAGACGCGGAAGGAATCGAGCGTGCGGAAGAGCAGCGCCACCAGCAGGGCAGGGCGCAGCAAGGGCAAGGTGATGTAGACGAGCTGGCTGAGCGCTCCCGCGCCGTCAACCTTCGCCGCCTCGTAGAGCGACTCGTCGATGGACTGCAGCCCGGCGAGCAGGAGCAGCGCCACGAAGGGAGTGGTCTTCCACACGTCGGCGAGGATGACCGGGACCCAGGCGCCGGCGGCGTCCACGAACCAGACGAAGGTGGGCTCGACGACGCCGAGATCCGCGAGGGCGGCATGGGCGATGCCCGCGCGGGAGTCGAACATGAAGCGCCAGATGATGGCGGCGACGACCGTGGGCACTGCCCAGGGCAAGAGCACCGCGGCCCGCGCCAGCCCCCGGCCGCGGAAGGCGCGGTTGAGGCCGAGGGCCAGGACCAGCCCGAGCCCCAGCTCGAGAACCACGCTCATCCCGGTGAAGAACGCAGTCCGTCCCAGGGCGCCCCAGAAGCGAGGGGAGGAGAGCAGCTCGAGGTAGTTGGCGAGTCCCACGAACGGCGCTCCGAGCCAAGGCGTGCGCAAATCGCGTCGGTGGAGCGATTCCCAGGCCGTCCAGGCCAGTGGGAAGGCGGCGGTGAGCGCGATGCACGCCAGCGCGGGCGCCACCAGCGACCAGGCGAGACCCGCTTCGTGCAGCGCGCTGCTGCCGGGAGGTGCCGTCGGTCGCCTTCTGCGGCGAGCGCGTCGGAGGAGCAGGGCGATGAGCGCTCCCAAAGCCAGGAGAAGGATGGCCCCGCGCCAGATCCACGGGTTCGCGCGTGAAGGGACGGCGTTCCTGGGATGGATGGAGTCGAGCAGCGCCGTCACCTCCTCATTGGCGGCGGCCAGCGCGGATTGGGATCCCTCTTGGCCAGTGAGCGCGCGGTGGAGGTGAACCTGCAGGATCTGGGAGAGCTCGGTGTACACGGGGGTGACGGGCCGAGGAGTCGCCCGCTCGATGATCCCCAGCGCCTGCTTCGGTGGAATGGCGAGCCCGGGCAATGCCTCCAGGAAGAGGGAGCGCCGCGCGGGGAATTGCCCGGCGATGAGGGCCCGCTCGCGCATCTGCTCCGGGCGGGTGAGGAACTCGAGGAGCAGCCAGGCCTCTCGCGGGGAGCGGCTGGAGGCGTTGATCGCGAGCTGCGAGCCGCCGAGAGCCGCGGTGGGCGAGCCGCCGGGAGCGGCGGGCATGGGAGCCACCGCGAAGCGCCCGGCGACCCGCGACGTTGCGGCGTCCTGCATCAGCCCGTAGGCGTAGGGCCAGTTGCGCATGAAGACCGCCTCGCCGTTCTGGAAGGCGAAGCGGGTCTGCTCCTCTTGCCAGGCGAGCGCGTCGCGCGGCACCAGCCCGTCCTCGATGGAGCCGCGCATGAAGGAGAGCGCCGCCAGCGACTGGGGCGAGGTGAGAGCAGGCTGCGCTTCCGGGTCGAGGATGGCTCCGCCGAAGCCGCCGAGGTGCTCGAGGAAGACGCAGACCAGCCCCTCGTAGCGCGCGCCCTGCCACACCAGGCCGTGGCGCACGCCGCCGCGCTGCTGCGCCTCGCGCGCCTGGAGTGCCAGCTCCTCGAAGGTTCGCGGCGGGCGCTCGAGCAGATCAGTGCGCCAATAGAGCATCCCCACGTCGACGAACCAGGGCAGGGCGTAGAGCTGGCCCGCCCAGCGGTTGGCCTCGAGCGCGGGCGCGAAGAAGTCGCGGGTGTCGGGGTGGAATGGGTCGAGAGGGGCGAGCCATCCGGCGGCGGCGAGCTCCGGCGTCCAGATCACGTCGAGCTGCAGCACGTCCGGTTCGGGGGCGTGGGCGTTGAGCCACTGGACGTAGAGCTGGTGCCGCTGGTCGGCGGCGTCGGGCGTGACGCGCAGCTCGATGCGCAGCTCGGGATGGAGCGCCTGGAAGCGGGCCAGTTGGCGCTGCAGCACCTCGCCCTCGCCGCCTACGCCGCTGCCGGAGAAGGTGAGCACCCGCCGCGAGTCGCGCGGGGTGGGGCTGCAGGCCGTTGGGGTGAGAGCGGCGACCGCCGAGAGGACGACGACGGCGGCAATGCGGAGGCGTGGTCGCATGGGGGCCGAGCGAAGATGAGCCCGGAGCGACTGGCAACCTGAGCTGAGGCGCGTGGTCTAGGGACGTTCGCGAACGCACGGAAAATTCCTGGACGGTGGTCCCCGGTTGCTGCCCCGACCGGGTAGACCCAAAACGAAGGTCCCGGCTCTTCTCGCAAGAACCGAGCGGAACCGGGACCTTTTATTGGTCGGGGCGACTGGATTTGAACCAGCGACCACTTGCACCCCAAGCGAGACGAACGAGCGTCCAAGGTTGTACAGGCCGTTGCAGGCCGGTGTCGCCATTCGAGACCCCGGGTGTCGCAGCGTCCAGACATCCCAGCCGGTGGTAGCGGGGAGCAGGAAGTTTGCTGCCCGGTTGCTGCCACACATGACGGACTCAACGGCCGAGGAGAAGCCAGAAGACGAAGCCCACGAGGCCACCCGCAGCCAGGAGTACCAGCAGACAGCCCAACAGGCCCTTCCGCGCCGCCGCCTCCTCTCTTGGTGTCGCGGCGCGGGGAACCTCGTACCGGGTGATCTTCTCGGCCACCAACTTCTCCACGAACGGAAGCTCCGTCTCAGCAGCCCAGATGTCCTCCGGGCTGTCGTGGAAGCCAAAAACCGCGACCCCGTCTCGAATGACTTGGAAGTTGAGCGTCCGGCGAATCATCCGGTTGGTGCACCAGTCGGCGAGAAGCTTGGGCACGTCTCCGCCCTGGTACTCGCAGTTGTCGATGAGGATGGTGGCGTTCTGCCCGTACTGCTCAAGGATGCGGCGAATCAGCACCGAGTACCGGCGCGTGACGAGGCAGACGACCCTTGTCGGCAACTTTGCGTGAGCCACGTCTACAACCGCGCTTTCCGCTCACGAGGTAGTCGTGCGCCGGTCTCCAGCGACAAGGCGAACGCCTCCCACTTCTCTGGAGGGTCGATGCAGCCGCTGCCGTGAA
>JACRCT010000615.1 GCA_016218885.1 Deltaproteobacteria bacterium
GATCAAGCACGCCTCTTTCGGCCCGCGCCTGGCCACCTTCCGCGATGGCATGGGCACGCTCACCGAGACCCTGGCGCGCCAGCTGGGGGCTTCGGTGAAGTTGGGAGTCGCCGTCGTGGCGCTGCAGTCCTCGGGCTCGGGTTGGCGCATCGCCGTGCGGGAGGCGGGCGTCGCCGGTGAGCTCGAGGCCGACGCAGTCGTGCTGGCGATTCCCTCCCACGCGGCGGGGCCGGTGCTCGAGACCTTGGATCCTGGACTGGGAGCCATCGTCACCCGCATTCCCTACGCGCCGGTCGCCATGGTGCATCTCGGCTACCACCGCGAGGACGTGCCACGGCTGCCTGCGGCCTATGGCTTCTACACGCCCTCGAACGAGCCCTCGCCTCTTTTGGGGGGCGTGTTCACCTCCGAGCTCTTCCCCGGCCATGCGCCGACGGGCAGCGCGTTCATCGCCTGCCGGATGGGGGGCGCGCGCGAGCCAGACACGCTCGCCCGCACAGACGACGAGCTGATCGCGCTCGCCCACCAGCAACTCGAGCGGCTCCTCGGGGCACGAGCGCGTCCGGCTTTTGCCCGCGTCGTGCGCCACCCGCGGGCGCTGCCCCAATACACCTTGGGGCACTTGGAGCAGGTGGAGGCGATCGACGCCTCGGTGCGGCGGCATCCGGGCCTGTTCCTGACCGGCAACGCCTACCGTGGCCTCGGCATCCTGGACTGCCTGCGGCAGGCCGATCCCGTGGCGAGGCAGGTGGCCGAGCACCTGAGCTGGCCCTTCTCGTCGAGTCCCTAGCCAAGCCACGGCAATTATGAACAATGCCGGTTAACTTCGAGCGCCCGCTCTCTGTGCGCCGGCCCGCCGGCATGCAATGGCAGAGCAGCGGGTTTGTCGCCGAAGAGGAAGGGGTCGAAAGGGCATGTCGGACCAGAGGCCGCCCGCCGGAGAGCCGAGCATGAGCACCGCCATCGCCAGCACCGAACCCGCCGTCGCACCCGCCAGGAGCGCCGAGGCGCTGGCGCGCAGCGAGCTCAAGGTCATCGCCTACCTGGTGGGAGGGCTGATCGCCTTCGGCGCACTGGTGCAGCAGTTCGTGGCCGCCGGGCCCGTCGCGGTGGTGGTCTACACCACGCTGATGAGCGTGGCGCTGATCGCCACCTCTCACCTCATGCGGGGCCGCCTGCTCGACGCGATGTCCGGGTTCCGGCTCGCGGCGGTGGTTCTCGCCTTCCTCGCCGCCGCCTCGGCGCTGGGAACGCTGGTGCTGCAGAACCGTCCCGCCGGCCTCTATCAGGAGAAGTTCGGAGCCATCGGGAGGGGCATCCTGGCGCTGCGCCTCGATGACCTGTTCCACAGCCTCTGGTTCGGGGGCCTGGTGGCGCTGCTGAATGCAGGGCTGGTGACCTCGGCCCTGCGGCGCTGGCCGGTCACCCGACGCAACCTGGGCTTCTTCATGGTGCACGTGGGGATCCTGGTCACCCTGGCGGGCTCGGCGGTGTCGGCGGTCTTCGGGATCAAGGGGAAGGTCGACCTGCGCCTGGGCCAGACCGCGAGCACCGTGATGGTGACCAAGGCCGGCCTGCCCACCGAGCCAGAGCTTCCGCTGGGAGCCTCGGTGCAGCTGACCAAGTTCGACGTGGACCGCTGGGCGGACGTACCCCGCATCTCCCTGTACATGCCCCGCAAGAAGGGGACGGGCTTCGAGCTCAAGACGACTTTCGAGAACGAGGTGGCGCTCTCGCACCGGCTGCCCCAGGGGGACTCGTTCCGCATCAAGGCCTACTACCCGGATCTGGTGATGAGCGAGCGGCTGGTCGAGTCGGGCGGCAGCACGCCGGCGCTCAAGCTCACCGTGGACGGCCAGGAGACCTTCCTCATGCCCGAGGAACGGCCACGCATCGACACTCGGGACGGGGCGGTGGCAGTGCTCTTCGGATGGCAGCGACCGGCGGCGAAGCTCGACGCCCCGCTACACACGATCAAGGTCGGCGAGGCAGAGCCTTTGGCGGTGCGCCCCGGCGAGACCGCGAAGCTCGCCAACGGCACCGAGGTCAGGGTGCTGCGCTACTTCCCCCACTTCACCTACGACATCGCCAAGAAGCAGGCCATGAACGTCAGCGCCACGCCCATCAACCCCGCGCTCGAGGTGGAGATGGGCGGCACGAAGAAGTGGCTGTTCGCGAACATGCCGGGCTTCGGGCACGACGGGAAGGAGGGCCCACAGCTCGTCTACGCCTTCTCGCCCGAGGGAGGGACGGCGGCGGCCACGGTGATCGCCGTCGGCGCTGCGGACCGCTCGGTGCTGGTGCGCAACCCCGACGGGACCGAAGCGACGCAGCCGCTCCAGAACGGCCTGGAGATCGCCGGAATCAAGCTGGGTTCGCTGCACGAGAAGGCCGCACTGGTGCGTGAGCCGAGGACCGCCTCGCAGGAGATGAAGAAGCCGGCGGTGCTGGTCGAGCTGACCGAGAAGGGGCGCACCCGCGAGGTGCTGCTGACCGCAGGAAGCAACAGCCCGGTGGAGATCGGAAAGGGCTTCCTCGCCTTCGAGACCGCCACGAACGACGTGAAGGCCTTCCGCAGCGAGCTGGCGGTCCAGGACGGAGCAGGACCGAAGCGCAAGGAGATCGTCGCGGTGAACGACCCGGTGCCGGTGGGCTCGTGGCTGCTCTACCAGGTCAACTACGACCCGAAAGACCTGAGCTATTCCGGGCTGGAGGCGGTGCGCGACCCTGGCGTGAGCTGGGTCTTCTTAGGCTTCGTCCTGCTCTTCTTCGGGGTCTGCTACATGCTGTACGTGGCGCCCCGCCTGCGCCGCCGGGAGGCATGACCGATGGACTTCGCCCTGCTGGCCGGACACCCGCTGTACGCCGCGACCGGTGCGGCCTACGCCGCCGCGTTCGCCTTCTATACCCTGGCCTGGCGTTCGACCAAGGCGATCGTCGGGCGGCTGGGAACGGCGCTGATCGCCGTGGCGCTCGCCGGGAACCTCTGGATGATCATCGCCCGCTGGATGAGCGCCGATCGGCCGCCCTTCAAGTCTCTTTTCGAGACGCTGGTCTTCCTCGCCTTCTGCTTCGCCGCCGTCTACCTCGTCATGGAGCAGCTCCTGCGGACCCGGGCCTTCGGGGCCCTCGCGTCTTTGGGCTGCGTGGGGGCCCTGACCTTCGCCCTGGTCAAGTGGGACGCGGAGATCGTCCAGCTGCCGCCGGCGCTCCAGAGCGGGTGGTTCGTCCCGCATGTGGTGGTGTACTTCGTCGGCTACGCGGCGCTCTTCTTCGCCACGCTGGTTTCGGTCGTCCAGCTTTTCAGGCCCAACCTGTCGATCAAGGCCGGGACGATCTTCCAGAAGCCCATCGTCTTCGAGGACGTGGCCTACCAGACCATTCGCTTCGGGTTCGTGCTGCTCACTTTCGGCCTCCTCGTCGGAGCCATCTGGGCCAAGGAGGCTTGGGGCGACTACTGGGTCTGGGACCCCAAGGAGAACTGGTCCCTGGTGAGCTGGCTCGTCTACGCCGCCTACCTGCACTTGCGCCACATCAAGGGCTGGCGAGGGAACCGCGCGGCGTGGCTCGCCATCGCC
>JACRCT010000604.1 GCA_016218885.1 Deltaproteobacteria bacterium
ACCTGCTCTCTCCCTGGATTCTCCCGAGCCTCCAGGCCGGCACGCTCTGCTTGCCGCTGTCGCCCCACCGGCCGCTGCAGTGGATCGCCGCGACCGACATCGGCACCTTCGCCGCGCGCATCCTCGAGCAACCCGAGGCCTTCATCGGCCGGCACCTGGACCTGGCCGGAGACGAGCTGGCCCCGGCCGAGGCCGCGCGCGTGCTCACCGACCGGGTGGGGCGCGACGTGGCCTACCAGCAGACGCGTCTCACGGACGACGACAGCTCCGACGCGGCACGCATGTGGCGCTACCTGGAGAGCGTTGGCTACTCCGCCGACATCGAGGGCCTGCGCCGCGACTACCCCGAGACAGGTTGGCACCTCTTGGTCGAGTGGCTGCGCACGCTCGATCCCTCGGTATTCAACCGGCCAGGCCCGTTTGCCGCAGAGGCGCTGCAGACCGGCGAGGTGAGCTGAGCGCGGAGCGAGCGCCCTCGCCCTACAGCCCCAACCAGGACCGCAGCGCTGCGCGCGAGCCCGGCAGCTTCGCGAGCCCGAGGACCTCCACCGTCCGCGCCGTCCAGGCCGCGTCGCACTTCACCAGCCTCTTCAGCGCGTCGCGCACCACCCCCTCGGCGATCTGCCCCGCATCCTTCGGCGCATGGTCGGGCGCGAAGCTCATGTAGAGCATCGCCTCTGCCACCTCGGGTGCGGCGCCTCCACGCTCCATCGCCGCGGCGAGCGCGGGCAGCACCTCGAAGCGCCGCTGCGGTCCCAGGAAGGACGCGGCATTCGCGAGGTCGGCCACCATCTTGCCCGAGGACCATGGCGCCAAGACCCACGCCTGCTCGAACGGGGACGGGTCGGCCAATGCCTCGAGGATCGGCCCGACGACGGCCTCCGGTGCGCGCTCGGCGAGCGCGGACGCCAACGCCGCAGCGCCGATCAGCCTGTGCTCAGGGAGCGGAGCGGCGAGGAGGGCTTCACACGCCTCGAGCCATGACGGTTCACGGCACCGGGAGATCGCTGGGGCCATGGCCAAGGCGAAGAGCGGCGACGCCTCGGTCTCGATGCGGATCCGGCGCGCCACCGCCTGCACCAGCAGCGCGTTGCGGCGCGCCACCGCCGACACCACCGCGGCCAGTGCCCGCCTCACCTCGGGAGCCGGGTCGTTGAGCAGCGATGCGAGACGCGGGGTCGCAGCATCCAGGGCCTCGGTCACCGCCTCCACGTCGGTGTCCTCGCCATGGCCCCAGGCCAGGAGCGACAGGATTCGGGCGAGGCCATCGCGATCGGGCGCGCCCTGCCTCTCCAGCCTCTCGAGGAGCAGGGGCACGACCGGCCCGCTTGCGGAGTAGATGGCGTGCTGGTGGGCGATCCGCGCCTCGAGATCCTCCTGGGCTCTCAGGCGAACGTCACGGTCGGGCGAGTCGAGGGCAGAGAGCACCTCCGGCACGTCGCTCGCCGCGCCGTAGGCATGCTTGAGCTGGTTCCAGCTGACCTTCGGTGCCATGCGGCCCCCTGTGTCCCGGGAGCGACAGGCTAGCATTCTCCCGAGCGATTCCGGCAGGAGCATCGCTCCTACCCTGTGGCCTTGGCCATGGCTTGGGCCTTGGCCGCGAACTCGCGCACTTGCGTGGAGGTCGCTCGCAGGCGAAATCGGTCCAGGCCCAGCTCGTTCGCGCTTTGCTGAACCTCGTTCATCCTCTCGAACGGCCAGGCAGGCTCGAGGCGCATCTCGACGATTCCGGATGCCACGCGGATGATGTGCAGCTCCCGGTCCTCCTTCACGGTCGCCTTCGGCTGGTGGTGCTCGGCGCAGGCACGTTCGACGTGCGCCGGCAGCTTCCACTCCTGGGCCATCCGCACCCCGAGCTCCACGTGCGTCGCCTCGAGCAGCGCCACCAGCCCGCGCCGGGGATCGATCTCCGCGAGCTTGCCGGCCGCATGGAGGTCGGCGAAGGCACGCAGGGCCATCGTCTTGCCGATGTCGTGGAGCATTCCACCGAGAAAAGCCTTCTGGCTGTCCCCACGCACCTCCATCGTCAGCCAGGACGCCCCCAGGGCGCTGGCAAGGGCCTGCATCCAGATCCGACGCTGCACCTCGCTGATGATCTCCCCTACAGCGCCGAGGTCCGCCTTGAAGATGGCTTTGGTCGCAGCAGCGGCTGCCAAGGCCGCGATCTCGCGAAAGCCCAATCGAGTGACGGCGTCGCGAGCACTGATGATCTCCACGCCGCGGGCGGCATAGGCGGAGTTCGCCATCCGCAGGACGTGGGCAGTCAGCGACGGGTCCTGGTTGATGAGGCGCACCAGCTCGTTGGCGCTGGAATCCCCTTGGTCGGCCAGATGCACGACCTGCAGCGCCACGGCCGGGAACGCGGGGATCCGCCCTTCGACGCTCAAGCGCTCGAGCGCCCTCTCCACGAGCTCCTGGACCTGCTCCTGCGGCAACGCCGGCTCGCTCACGCGCTCGGAGACGTCGAGGTCCTCCAGGCTGAGCAGGTCGATCGACGCCACCTCCGCTGCCTTCTTTCGCTTCGGGGCGGCGCGGGCCAATGGAGCCTGTGCCGCAGCGGCCTTCGCGACGGAAGCCCGCTTCCTTCCCCCTTCTTGGCCCCCGAACAGGGCAGCTATCCGCTCGAGAAGGCCGGGGCCCGGTGCTGCCGGCTCGGCAGCGATCTCTGCTCGCACCACCTGCACGGGAGGCCGGACATGCTTGAGCATCGCGCGCAGCTCTTCGAACGCCTTTGGGGTCGTCGGCCGGTCCTCAGGCTTGGGCGCCATCATCTGTGCGACCAGCGCCCCCAAGCGGACGGGCACCTTCGGATTGAGCGTCGCCAGCGGCGTAGGCGGCCCCGCCTTCTGCATCTCGGCGATCTCGGCGAAGCCCAGCCCCACATAGGGAGGCTTGCCGGCGAAGGCCTTGTACGCGAGCGCTCCCACCGAGTAGATATCGGCGGCAGCGGTGATCGATTCTCCGCGCAGCTGCTCGGGAGCCATGTACTGCGGCGTGCCGACGATGGGCCCCTCGTCCGCCTTCGTGTCTGACTTCCTCGTCAAGCCGAAGTCGAGCAGCTTGGTGTAGGGGTCGCCGTGTTCCGGGGTGACCACGAAGACGTTTCCCGGCTTCACGTCGCGGTGCACCAGGCCCGCGCCGTGGACCGCCAGGAGCGCATCGAGGACCTCGGCGAGGACGGCGATGCCCTCCTCGACCTCGAGCTGCTTCTGCTGAGCGATGAGCGTGTCGAGAGAGAGGCCCTCGAGCAGCTCCATCACCAGATACGGGCGACCGTCCGGCAGCTTTCCATAGGAGTAGACGTCGACGAGGTTGCGGTGACGAACCGAGTTGGCAGCCCGCGCCTCGGCGAGCAGGTGCGCAGCGACCTGGGGATCACGCGCCAGCTCGCCGCGCAGGATCTTGATGGCCACGCTCTTGCCGATGGTCGGGTCGACCGCTTCGAAGACTTCGCCCATGCCCCCGGCGCCGATACGCCGCCGGACCTCGAACTCTCCGATGCGCGAGATCTCGCCTTCGGGAGTGGGCGGCGGAGCTGGTCCTTGAGGATCCACGGGCGCGAGCCTAGGCAGCGCCGGAAAGGGGGGTCAAGGACTGGTCTTGCCCCCCACGAGCAGCCGGACGCTCGATCGCCCACCCTTTCCAAGGTTGCACCCCGTCGGGCAGCGCGTGCGGCGGTGCCGTAGGCCCCTGGCGATACGGCGTTCCAGTCCTTCGCCGAGACGCCAGAAGCCCTCGCACATGGCGTGCGTGCCTGATTGACAAGACCGCGAAGGGCCGCAGTGACAACTTGGCATGAAGCACGACCGCTTCCTCGCCCATCGCATTCGCGCTCCCTCTCTGTGCGCTCGTCCCTGAGACCGCCTACCTGCTGCGGCCCGCCGCTTGCTGTCTCTGCGTGCGCGCGCCGCCTCGGCGTCGCCGCTGGGAAGGGGTGCGCCCGGCGAACCACTCGCATTGAGGAGGTGGAGAGATGCCTTTCCGAATCGTCCCCAACCGTCGACGCGGAGCCCAGGGATTCAGCCTTCTCGAGCTCATGGTCGTCATCACGATCGTCGGGCTCATCGCCTCGGTCACCACGGTGGCGGTGATGAACGCGCTGGTCGAGGCGCGCATCAAGACCACGCACGAGACCCTTCGCGGTTGCGACGACGGGCTGAAGCTGTACGCCTTGCGCCACGGCCGCTTCCCCGACACGGCCCAGGGACTCGCGTCGCTGGTCGCGGAGAAGGTCCTCCCCAAGCAGCCCGTGGACGGCTGGGGACGGGAGGTTCTCTACACGGCCGACAAGGACGGCTACGCGCTCACGTCCTTTGGAGACGACGGCGCTCCCGGCGGAGAGGACGCGGCCGCGGACATCGTCAGCAGAACCAGCACCAAGTAGGAGCCTTCTCACCTGGGGCCGCGCATGCGTCCCACCCGCGGGCGACCGGCGGGTGGGGGAGCGGACAAGCCAGTCGCAGGCGAGACGCCTGCGCCCCCAGAAAGTCCCATCGGACAGACCCGCTCACAGGATCTTCACGTACCCGATGTGCAGCTCGTACCGATCCTTCTCCGCTGCTTTGAGCTGGTCACATCGAGCCGTAGACAGGGTCAGAGTCGTTCCGCTCAAGGTCCAGTCCTGGGACTGCTCCAACACGCGAAAGCCGTCCGGGTCCTTGGTGTCGACGAGCTCAACCTGCAGGAACTCCGGGCTCTCGGGCTCCTCGCCTAGGGTGAAGATGCACTTGTCGAGCCCTTCCACGATCTTGGCCAGGTAGTCGCGCAGCGTTTCCACGTTGTCGGCTTGGTAGTAGCGCACCTCGCCGGATTGAGGATGGCCGCCCGCCTCTGCTGCGGCATTGAGGACCCGCACCGTCGCTCCCCCCTTCGTCCCCGCACCGAAACCGACGACGAAGGTGTCGATGCCCAGCCGCTTCAGGGTCGCCACCGCGCCGGTCATCCCCGCCTCGTCGAGACACGTTCGCGAGTCCGAGCAGCTGGTTCTTGCCCCATAGGTCGGGGAGCACGTGCCCGGCGCGTAGCAGGCCTCTGCGGTCTTCTCTCTCTCGCAGACATTGCAGAGTTCGACGATCGCCCCCTCGGCAACGCAATTCGGTGCGCCGTCGGTGAGGAGAATGATGAAGCGCAGCGTGTCCTTCTCCGGAGCGAAGGAAGGCGCTCGTGCCACGACTTCGAGCGTCTTGGAGGTAGGTGTGCCGTTATTGGGGGCGATCGTCCCCAGCCGCGTTCGGATCTCTGCGGTCGAGGCTCCATTCACAGTCGGCGAGTCCACCACGACGCTGCCCGCGCCGCACTGGTCCTGGCCGGGCGCCGGGAAGGCCGCCAACCCGAAGCGCGCGATGGAGCCACTCTTCTCCAGCAGCCCCTCGGTCTCGTTCGCGAGCACGTCCTTGAGCTCGTTCCACTTGCACCCGGGAATCGACGAGTCGTAGACCCCATTCGCTGTGCCGTCCGTGGTGCAGTATCGGCCTTGCTCGTCCACGGGCTCCTTCATCGAGCCCGACGTGTCCACCACCAGCATCACCTTGGGCGGCGCACGCTTGCCTTGGAAGGGGACCACGATCCGCTCGGCCCCGATGGCCTTGGGCTCCACGGGCTCGAACTCATAGGCCTGGCAAGACGCGAGCGCCGTCGCGACGGCGAGAATCGAGATCCGCTTCATGGTCCCTCCGGGCGAATGGGCTTTGCTTGCCAACGAACGTGAGTGGCCTCCTGGACGAATTTCCGTTGCGACCATCGGAACCTCGCCTGCTTCCTGGCTTTTCCAGTGGGGCGACTCGTGTGCGCGCCAAGTGCATCAGCGACCGGGCACGCCGGAGCGCGGGGAGATGCCGGTTCCCTGCTCGACGGCCAGCAGCGACCGAACGCAGCGGTGTGATCGTTCGCCCAAGCACACTAGACTGAGGGCTGCCCTGCCCTGATTCCCCAGGTGCCCTGTGCGAATCGCTCTTCTTCTGCTCGCTCCTACTCTCCTCCTGGCGGGATGCGGATCAGAAGGTCTCGTTGGGGATCTGCCGGCGGACGCCGCGCACGGCGCGCATGATTCGGGGGCTCTCGGATCCGACGTTGCGCTGCACCTGAATCAAGACGCAGGCGCGACCGACGCGCAGCTCGAGGCATCCGCCGCTGACACTTCATCGCCTCCGGACGGATCGATCGCTTCGGACGCCGCTCTGCCGGGCCACGTCCAGTACTCCGCGGACCGCACGCTCTCCGCGATCACCCCGGACATCGCCGAAAACCTGCGCGTCATCGCCCAACACGCCAGCGCTCTGAAGCCCGACGTCTTCGCCAAGGTCGGCGACTCCAACACGGTGAGCCTCAACTTCCTTCACTGCTTCGCCGGGACCAGCGTCGATCTCGCCGGACGCGACGAGCTCGCCTCGACCCTCGAACTCTTCAAGGGCGGTGACGCGGCGGGGACCCCGCCCTTCACTCGCGTGAGCAGGGCCGCCACCGTCGGCTGGAGCGCCGGGGCGGTCCTGTCCGACGATCCCTCGCCTCTCACGCAGGAGGTCGCCGCCATCGCGCCCTCTCTCGCGGTGGTGCTCTTCGGCACCAACGACATCCAGGCACGCGACGTCTTCCGCTTCGAGTCCAGCATGCTGGACATCACCGATCAGCTCATCGCGCAGGGAATCATCCCCCTGCTCAGCTCGGTTCCACCGCGCGACGACGGCGCCGACGCCGATTCATGGGTGCCCCGCTACAGCGCCATCGTTCGCGCCATCGCCCAGGCGAGGCAGAGTCCCTTCCTCGATCTCGAGCGCGAGCTGCGCGAGCTCCCTGATCACGGGATCGGCGCTGACGGGCTGCACCTGAGCACCTACTCGCCCTCCGGCTCGGCACGCGGCTGCGTCTTCACCACCGGCGCGCTGCGCTATGGCTTCAACCGTCGCAACCTCATCACCCTGCAGACCCTCCACCGCGTACGCGCGGCTCTCTCCGGACAGCCGGCTCCGGACTCCGTGGCACCACGGCTTCAGGGGCGAGGCACCTCCAACGAGCCCTATGTCATGGGAGCCCTGCCGTTCGGCGATCTCCGCGACACCTCGCACCAGGGCACCACCCTCATCGACCGATACGCGGGATGCTCCGCCTCGCAGGACGAGTCGGGTGCCGAGATCCTCTACCGGCTCGACCTCTCCAGCTCGAAGACGGTTCGAGCCATGGTCTTCGCACGCAACGGGGTCGACGTGGATCTGCACCTATTGGCCGGCCAGCCCTCCCCGGCCTCCTGCGTAGAGCGCAACGACAAGCTCATCGTCCGCACGCTCGCCGCCGGCACCTGGTTCTTCTCCGTCGACACCTATGCGAGCGCAGGGGCGGCGAAGGCGGGCGAATACCTTTTCGTGGCGGTCGCAGATTGAAGAGGTGGCTCAGGTCTAGCGCCAAGGACCGAGGCTCTCCAGGAAGCGGCGCCAGCGCAGCGCGGTGAGATCCACATCGAGGGAGCGGCCGAAGTCGATAAAGGGCCGCGAGCCCATCGTGATGAAGGCGTGGCCACGGTCGTAGACCTTCACCCGCTTGATGCCCCAGCGTCGCTTGAGCGCCAGGATCGGCCCCTCCGGGGCGATGAGGTCGAACCTCCCGTAGAGCAGCGAGAGGCGAGCGGGGCTGATCTGCAGGGTTCCGGTCCGCGGATCGATGGCGTGGTAGACGAGCATCACGTCCTCGTCGCTGACGCCCTGCCCGGCGAGCCGGCGCCGCACCGGAGCCATCTCCGGCCGACGGATGAGGGCGTTCCAGTCGATGACCGGCTGCATGGCGGTGACGAAGTCGAATAGGGGCTCCCAGCTGATCAGCCGCAGCACCATCGTCCCGCCCATGGAGCTGCCGAAGGCGCCGAGCTCACGAACGCCTTGCGCGCGAATCCAGGCCGTCAGCGAGCGTAGGTCGTGGAGCTCCTGCGCGAACGCGTTCAGGTGGTCGACGAAGTCGGTGGCCAGGAACGCGTCGCCTGACCCGTAGCCCTGGGGCGTGCGCTCCAGGTGGTAGGGCGGGACGAAGAAGACGATGTCGACCCCACGCTCGAGGGCTCGGGCGAAGAAGCGGTCGAGGGAGAGGAAGTCGGCGCTCGAGACGTTCTGGCCGGGTACCCAGAGCAGCACCGGGCGCTCGCCCCAGGCGCCATGGCGGAAGACGTAGGCCCGGGCCACCCGCGACTCGGGCAGACGGAGCGGGATGGCGCTCGTGAAGCTCACCTCCTCCTGGATGAGCATCGAGTCGCGCTGGCGATGGACACGCAGCGGCGCGATCTGCACCTCGGGCAGGCCGGTTGGGCGGGTGAGCCGCTCGAGCTCCGCCGAGGTCCGATACGGCAGCTCCACCCCGGGGCGCCAGGTGAGCTGCTGCCCGAGGACCTTCTCGGCCTTCATCTCCAAGGCCCAGTGATCCACCTGGCGGTTGATCGCCGCGCAGCCGCCTCCAACCAGAAGGAGCGCGGCGGCGAGCGCCAAGGCGGCCGCTCCGGGGGGCGACGCCGGCACGGTGAGAAACCCTCCGTTGGGCCGGTGAACCACCGCCTCGATGCTCGCCTCCCGAATGAGGACCGGCTCGCGCATCGCCTCTTTGAACCCCTCGCGCAAGCTATTCACCGACCCATCGAGCGCCAAGCTGCCCGGCTTCCCTGGCGAGGAAGCCGGGGTTGCCAGCCTGATCGCATCCCGACCATCGAGCCCACCTCGGTACACCTACCCCTGCGGCTCGACCCGGTCCAGCCAGCCAGCGCGAGTGGCTTCGGCCAAAGGCGTTATACTTCGCTGCTTCTTCAGGGGGGACCGCAGCTCGTAACGCTCGCCCGACGAACGAGCAGGGGCGCAAGTAGGCGGCATCGGTTTCGGCACTGCGTGGCTCGAGGGTGGCACGTCGGCCGACCCTTGCAGCTGACGAGGGAGATCGGATGGAAGCCCGAGAGCTTCTCAAGGAACTCAAGCGCACCGTGGACGAGCTGCAAGCGTTCAACGAGATCGGCAAGGCGCTGACCTCGACGCTCGACATCGCCGAGGTCCTCAAGCTGATCATGGACAAGGTGGGCGAGCTGCTGCACCCCTCCAACTTCTCGCTGCTGCTGCTGGACGAGGCTGCCGAGGAGCTGGTCTTCGAGATCGTGGTCGGGCCCTTCGCTGGGCGGCTACGAGGCCTGCATATGAAGCTGGGCGAAGGCATCGCCGGCTGGGTGGCCCAGAGCGGCCAGCCGCTCCTGGTGAAGGACGCGTTGGTGGACGCCCGCTTCACCACCCGCTTCGACGAGGCCACCCGCTTCCAGACGCGCTCGGTCATCGCCGTCCCGCTGCGCGCCAAGGCGCGCACCCTGGGGGTCATCGAGCTCGTCAACGGGCCGCTGCAGCCGGCGTTCTGCGAGGACGACCTCAAGCCCCTCAGCTCCATCGCCGACTACGCGGCCATTGCGTTGGAGAACGCGCGCAACTTCCGCAAGGTGCAGGAGCTGACCGTCATCGACGAGCACACCGGGCTCTTCAACAGCCGCCACCTGATGAGCTGCCTGGGCAACGAGGTGGCGCGCGCCCGGCGCTTCGGCCATCCGGTGTCCCTGGTCTTCTTCGACCTCGACCGCTTCAAGGAGGTCAACGACACCCACGGGCACCAGTGCGGCTCGGCGCTGCTGCGCGAGTGCGGCCAGCTGGTGCGCTCCACCCTGCGCGCCACGGACATCGCCACCCGCTATGGCGGAGACGAGTTCGTCTGCCTGCTCCCCGAGACCGGCCGAGACCAGGCGATGATCTGCGCGCTGCGGCTGCGCGAGACCGTCGCGGCCCACAGCTTCCTGTCCAGCCAGGGCCTCGCCGTGAAGCTGAGCGCCTCCTTCGGCGTCTCCACCTTCCCTGACGATGGCGAGGACGAGGAGGCGCTCCTGAAGCAGGCGGACCTCGCGATGTACCGCGTCAAGGAGTCGGGGCGGAACGGCGTCCAGTCCGCGCACTCGATGGCGGAGTCGCCGCGAGGAGAAGCTGCCAGCCGCCGGTAGGTCGCACTCCCGGCAGCCTCGATGGCCTCCCCTGGATGAGCCGAGCGTGTGCTCGTGCCGCGCCGACCGCGTGCGCCCTGCCCATCCTTGAGAGGAGGAGGCCTCCATGGACCGCCGATCTTTCCCTCTGCAGGAGTGGCCGGAGCTGCCGCTGGACGCTTGGCAGGATACCTACGCCACGCTCCACCGCTGGTCCCAGGTGGTGGGGAAGATCCGCCTGGCGCTCACGCCGATGACCAACCACTGGTGGAACTCGGCCCTGCACACCGGCGCGCGCGGGCTGACCACGCTGGCCATGCCTTGTGGCGACCGGGACCTCGAGCTCGAGCTCGACTTCGTGGACCACAACCTGTGCGTGCGCTTGAGCAGCGGCCAGGTCCGGTACGTGCCCCTCATTCCCCGCAGCGTGGCGACCTTTTACCTGGAGGTCATGAACACGCTGCGCGCGCTGGGACTCGAGGTGCAGATCAACCCCAAGCCCCAGGAGATCCCCGGGGCTGTACCCTTCGACCAGGACACCGAGCACGCGTCCTATGACGCAGAGGCGGTGGGCCGCTGGTGGCGCGCGCTCCTGTCGGCGAGCGCGGTGCTGCACGAGTTCCGGGGGCGCTTCCGCGGCAAGTGCAGCCCGGTCCATTTCTTCTGGGGCAGCTTCGACCTCGCCGTCTCCCGCTTCTCGGGCCGCCCGGCTCCACCGCGCGCCGGCGCCGACCTCATCACCCGGGAGGCCTACTCCGACGAGGTGAGCAGCGCCGGCTTCTGGCCCGGAGGCGGAGAGGTTCGCGGCGCCGCGTTCTACTCCTACTTCGCCCCCGCCCCGCGCGGGCTCGCCGAGGCGCATGTCGAGCCCGCAGCCGCCTTCTTCCACCCCAAGCTCAGCGAGTTCCTGCTCCCCTACGACGACGTGCGCAAGGACGCCTCGCCTCGGTCGCTGGTCCTCGACTTCCTGCAGAGCACCTACGAGGCCGGCGCCGATCTCGCCGGGTGGGACCGCCAGGCGCTCGAGCGCCACGGGGATGAAGCGGCGGCCGCGCAGCCCGGGGTGCAGCCCCTCGTGTCCACCGAGCCGATCGTGGAGCCGCCAGGGACCGGCGGGCCACAGGCCGAAGGGCCCTGAAGACTCTCCACCCGCCGCACTTTCGCCACCTGCGGCAGACCGCCTCTCCTCTGGCGCCCGCGGAGGCGGACTTTGGCTGTGTGGCCGCCGCGTTCACTCAGCGCAAGGCAGAACCTGCATGCCCGAATGTCTTCGGGTCCGTCGATCCGCGCGCTATGCTGCGAGCGCTTGGAGGACGCGATGCTCGACAACCTGCCTGGACCCAAGATGCGCTGCGCTCTCTCGGTCGTGGCGCTGCTGGCGCTGACCGGGGCCGACGACTGCGTCGACACCTGCACCGGCACCGACTGCGAGCCGACCGCCGACCCCGCTCTGACCCCCTGCGTCAGAGACTGCGCCAAGGTCTACGGGTGCGAACTGTGCCTGGTGGACTCCGTCGGCGACTGCGTCTCGCACGACCAGTGTGTCAGCTCCTGTCAGGCCAGCACGACGCTCGCCGGTTTCCTCGAGTGCGCCGGTCAGGTCAGCGGGTGCGACAAGGCGACCATCAACCAGTGCTTCTCGGTATCGACCTCCGGGTCCAAGTCCTACAGCGGCTCGGGGACCTTCCAGTTCACGATGAGCAACGCCAGCTCCTCGGCGACCTGCACCGATATCGTCCAGATCAACGGCACAGTGGACAGCCTGCCGGGATGGGTGGAGATCAAGTTCTCGCATCAGAGATTCCAGCTGCACGAAGCCGTCGACGGGACCATCACCTGCACGGTGGACCCGAGCGAATCGGTCGCCGAGGACTTCTACGCGACCTCCCATGACGACGCCGGCAACTTCCTGATGAATGGCTGGCTACCCGGCCGCTTCGACGACTCGGTCTTGAGCGGTGAGGGCTCGCAGGCTGCGCCCTACGGAAGCACCAACACCACCCAGACCTATCTGCGCTTCTCGCTCGCCCGCGTCCCGTAGCTGGCTGGCGAGACCTCTTGCGCCACCTCGTTGTCCGAGCCTCGAGCGTCAGCGACCGGGCAGTTCGAGCCACGACCTCACTGCAGCTTCCCGGGACGGTCGAGACGCCGGGAGACCGTCAACCTTCTCGGGAGCAGGTATGGCGCCATGAGTGGAGTCACCATCGCCGCGCCGCCGTCGTAGCAGCGTCGTCGCCAAGGCCAGGGACATCAGGCCCGAGGCCGTGCCGCTGCCGGTTGAGCTGCAGCCGCAGCCGCCGGAACCTACGCTTTCCCGGTCTTGGCTCTCGCCGGAGTCGGCGTGGAGCGCGGTGGCGGCGTCGGCGTCGGCGGAATCCCCGGCTCCCGAGTCGGGCTCGGTCGCATCCATGCTGGCCGTGTCCGGGCTGCCGGGGCTGCCATCCGAGGTGCTCACGCGGTCAACCCCCCCCGTCGCGTCCTCGCCGACGTCGCCGACCTCGCCGGCGTCGGTCGCCTGCGCCTCGCAGTGCCCCTGCATGCAGTCCTCGCCGCTGTCGCAGGCGCCGCAGCTTCCGCCGCAGCCGTCGGCTCCACATTCCAGTCCGGTGCAGCTCGGCAGGCACTCGCCGCCGGGCGTGCCGTGCAGCAGCGTGCGCGCGAGGCCGAGGCCCAGGGCTGCCCCGGTGCAGAACTCGCCGTGGGAGGTCGGGCACTCCAGGAACCAGATGTAGGGATCGGCCATGACTGGACCCAGCTGGAAGCGCCGGGGCGGCGATCCATCCCAGAGCGGATCCCAGCCGTAGTAGTAGCAGGGTCCCATCTGCAGACCGCCGGCATACAGATACGCGGTGTCGTAGCCACGTCCGGCGAGGTGGGGCGCGGCCAGGTCCAGCGTGCGCTTGCCGCGAATGGCCATGTCCACCATGTCGCTGTACTTGTCGTTGCCGGGATTGTGTCCGATGTCCATCCAGTCGGCGTAACCCCACGTCTCGTGCACGAAGATGTCGCGCCCGAGGCCCGCACCATCCGCGGCGCCGGTGATATCGGCGATGACCTGATACGGATACTGCACGTAGATCAGGCGCCGCAGCAGCCCGCTGTCAGGGTAGGCGAGCAAGGCCTCGCCGCGCATGCGCCAATAGATGCCGCCGATGTACAGGGCCAGCAGCTCACGCTCGTGGTCGGTCAGCGCCGGGTAGGGCAGCTCGTTGCGCGCGCGCCCCTGGGCCAGCAGCGCCTGGCGATCGGCGGTCGCCTGGGCCACCCCCGCGGCGTAGATGTCCTGGAGCCGCTGCTCGACAGCGTCGAGCTCGGCGAGCAGAGCGGCGATCTGAGTCAACAGCACCTGCTGCGAGGCGGCCACGAAGCACGATGGGTTGGCCTGCAGCTGTTGCCTGGCCCCGCCATAGGCGGTGCGGCGGGCGCGCGCGTTGTCGAGCAGGGTCTGGTAGCGGATCTTGGCGATGATCACCCGAGTGTCCTGCTCGAAGTCGTCGGGCAGCAGATGGCTCGGGTAGTCAATATGGGTCAGTGCCTCGCCGACCGTGCGGATCAGGCCCTCGAGGTTCTTGAGATCGTCGTGATCGACCTCGCCCGGCGGCTGGTCGTCGATGTACAGCTCTGGGAACTCGATGCGCAGGCAGCTCTGGCGATCGTCGGTCAGGGCGATGCGCAGCTGCTGCTCGGTCTGCCGGCAGGCCGATGAGGCTCCGCTCACCAGCAGGCCGGTGGGGAAGACGAAGGCCGCGTGCTGCGCACACAGCGCCGGCGTGCGCAGGAAGTAGGCCTGGAACCCCGGTCCCGAGGCAAACGCCCGTTGCAAGAGCTCGAGCATGTCGGCGTGGAAGTAGAGCGCGACCGGCCCCACCGCGGTGCGGACCAGGTCTCCAGAGGGGATGGGCGGGACGTCCTCGCCCAGATCCACCAGCCGCGATTGGATGCCGGCGGGGTCGGCGGCGATCTGCGGGTCGAAGTCGAAGGGCCAGGGGTGGGGTTGGGCCTGCGCCTGGGCCGCGCTCAGCATGCAAGCGCCCACCACCCACGGCTTCCAGGGACTCTTGCGCCGGATTGCTGTCTGCATGGTTTCTTCCTGGTAGAAAGAGAGGCCCATCGCTTGGAACGAACAGTTTTTTCCTGCGGTATGACCAGCGCCGCACCACGAAGCAATGGCCAGTTGTCATGGCGGTTATTCAGCCTTGCAGGGTAGCACTTCATCGAAGGCCATATGAGGTTGAGGTCCGCGCGCCTGGAGCGCGAATAGAGTGAAGGACGAAGCTGCGCACGATCGGATGGGCCCATTCTCCGTATCTGCAACAACCGGCAAACACGCACGGCATGGAAGGTCGGTCGAATGCGAGCAGCACGCCGACCCTGGCGCCTGATGAAGGCGCGGCGACTCCAAGCATCGACACGCGGTGTGGCTGCGGCATGAGCGGCCGAGGAACTTCAACCATCCCGTCGAGCTCGCCTCGCTGCGCAAAGACTCCCTGGAGCTGGCGGGAGGAGTCGACCAGGAGGAGGGTTCGGCGAGAAGGCCACCCCCGATCCAGGGCCCGAAGGAGGACATCCTCGAGTGAGGCTCCGCCCAGGCTCGCCATTGCGACCGGCCCACGCCCGGGGCAGCCCGCGCGCCGCAGGATGGCCGTTGGCCGTGACGACTGCGGAGTGGCGGAGTGTTACCCTCGGGTTGTCTCGTGCCTCGGCGAGCCCGGTGCAGTCGAGGCGGCCCCCTCGGCGAATGGCGCCGCAGCAGGGCACGGAGTACCCGGGCTGTCTCTGGATGGGGCACTTGTTCGTCCTTGGCGCGGTAGACGAGTTCTGCTGGACAGGCGGCAAGTCATCGCGGTCGAACCCGCACCCCGCGGTCGCGATCAATAGCCTGCCTCCTCGTGCGCTGCTCGCCTGCCTGAGCACCCTGCTGGCGCTGGGCCCCGGGTGCTCGCATTCGCGCGAGGTCGCCCCCCTGGCCATCCGGGACGAGAGCCCTGTGGCGCGCATCTTCGGCCTGCCGTCGACCGTGGGCGCAGGCATCGTGGCCCGGCGCGAGACCACCCTCGACTTCAGCGCGGACTACTCGAGCAACTACAGCATCAGCAGCGCCAAGCTCCCGGACAGCCTGCTGCTCGACGGGGAGTCGGCCCGCATGTCGCTGAGGGGGCGCCTCGGCCTCGGCTCTGGCGTGGAGCTGGGCTTCGAGATCCCATGGATTGCCCAGTCCGGCGGATTCCTCGACGCGTTCATTCTCGCCTACCACCAGGCGTTCGGCTTCAACCAGGGCGGCCGCAACCACGCCACCGACAACCAGCTCGACTTCCACTACCGGCGCAACGACGTCGACCGCTTCGTCGTCCAGCGGGCTGGCTGTGGGCTGGGAGACCTCCAGCTGAGCGCGGGCGTCCGGCTTCTCGAGCGCGGGCCCGCGGGCCGGGCGCTCGCGCTGCGAGGCTCAGTCGAGGTCCCGACCGGAGACGTCCGCCAGCTCATGGGGAGCGGGAGCTTCGACGCTGCCTTGTGGCTCTCGGCCTCAGCCGACGTCGCCCTCCCCTTGGGCCGGGGCGAGGTCTGGGCCAGCGTAGGCGGGTTGGGCATGACCGACGCCGGCGTCCTGGCGGACCTGCAGACCCACGTCGTGGCCTTTGGCGAGTTCGGCCTCGGGTGGAGGGCCGTACCCGGGTTCGCTCTCAAGATCCAATTGGACGCCCACTCGCCTTTCTATCGCGATACGAGCGTCGTGGCGCTAGGGACGCCCGTCGCGCAGATCGCCGTCGGTGCGAGCGTGGGGCTGTGGCGAAACGCTTCGCTCGACCTCGCGGTCGTGGAGGACCCCGCCGTCATGGCCTCGCCCGACGTCAGCCTCCACGCGGCCCTCAAGGCCTTCTTCGAGTGACCAGGAGGCGAGAATCGAAGGCCCTGCTTCGGGTGCTCGCGGAACTCAGGCCGGTGGGGCCTCCGGCGTCCCGGTGGGGGCGCGCCAGGCCGCGAGCACCCGCCTGGACGCCGGGCAGTGCACGCAGTCCGGGTCGGCGCAGAGCAAAGCGGTCGGCTGGCGACGAAGGAGGTTGGCGGCGACGCGCACCACATCCCGGCTGCGGACGAGCTGCGACTGGCAAGCCCCGGTGGGCCCACGCCGCACCACCCCCGCCGTGTCCAGGTGCGGCCCGAGGCCGAGGAACCCGTCCGAACACTTGGTGGTCTTGCGCACCGGGAGCCAGACCCGCGCCCCGCGCGCGTCGCGGGAGGGGTAGCGATCGGGGAGAATTTCCAGGTGAGGCATCTCCAGTAGCGACTCGGCGAGGTGCACCGTGGTGTCCGCGTCGTGCTCCACCCCCAGCAGCAGCACCCAGGCGTCGCGCTGCCAGGCCCGACCCACCGGCCCGTCCCGGCCCTCCGGGTCGTCCAGCGGCTGGTCCTTGAGCAGCGCCTCGGCCAGCGTCCCGCGCGCCGCCCACGAGGTCACCGGGTGCGCGCTGCGAAGCGTCCCCGGGGTCCGCCACAACGCCTCGGCGATGATCCCCATCTTGTGGGGCCGGCTCGTCGTCGGGTCGAAGTAGGGGATGTCCGCCAAGATCCGAGCGCGTTCCCGCTCCTCCGGCGGCACCGGCCAGGTGTACGGGTCGATGAGGTTGGTGGTGAAGGTGGGCGCCATCACCGTGCCCGCCGGCCCCATCGCGTCGAGCAGGGCGCCGACGACCGCTTCGGGGCCGCCGTCCACCGGGCCGAGCGCCCGGAAGGAGCTGTGGACCAAGAGCAGGCCTCTCTCGGGAACCCCCAGGCGCCGCAGCTCGTCGGCGAGGGTGGCGCGCGTCAACATGGGCATCCTCTCTCCTGCGGCAGTGGGCTCTTCTTGGCCAGCTCTACTGCATCCCAGGACACCTGGCCGCTCAGCTCCGCCGGCGCCTCGGCCGCGTCCTGCAACGTGGTCATAGTGCCCGGCCAACGGGCGCTCGCTGCCGCTCGCTCGGCGGGGGTGGACAGGCCCGGGATTCTAGCGTGTTCGGGTCGGAGAAGCGGCCTTGGTCCCGAGGCCCCGTGGCTCTCCAGGCGGACGAGTTGGGCGCCACCCGCTCCCAGTCGCTCAGCGCCTCGCTCGCCAGGCTGGCGGGCCTACCGCCGCCCCGGCACGGCGATCTCCCAGCCGCGCTCGCCGAGGTCGCGCAGCTGGATGTCCACGCCGAGGAAGGCCTGGAGCAGATCGGCATGGGTACGGGTGTGCCGTGTCGGCACCATGGTCCGGAACGAGCCGCCCGCGCCGAGGGCCAAGGGGAGCAGGAGCTGGTCCGCCAGATGTGGCCCGACCGGCACGTCCGCGGCGAGGTACTGAGCAGCCTCCTCGACAACCTTGGCGGCGACCCGCTCGGCCGAGACGCCTCGCTCCCCGAAGCCGGTGAAGACCTCGGTCACGTGCTCGGCGACGATCTCCACGGTCACGGCATTGCCGGGGCCTGCGGCGTCCCCCACGTGTTCGACCCGGGCGCAGGGCGGATCCCAATGGAGCTTCTCCAGCACCACTCGCAGCTCGCGCTCGGCGATGCTGTGGGCCAGCAGGGCCACCACTGCCGTGGCCCGCCGCTCGAGGATGGCGCCTCGCTCCATTAGGTCGAGCCGAGCGAAGGCCGGTGCCGGCTCGATCTCGACTCGGAAGCGCCCGCCGCCGGCAGGATAGAAGCCGGGCCGCTCGAGCGTGGGCGTGGCCCGCGGCCCCATCCGCGCGACCAGCGGCAGGAAGGCGCGCGCCAGGAAATCGTACGGGGGCGCCATGGGGTTGTGGGTCCCGCCCTCGACGACCACGGTGGAGCGCCCGGAGGCGAGCGCCAGCGCCGGGAATACCGTCTGGAAGACCAGCGTGGCGCTCCCCGCCGTCCCCACCGAGAAGCGGTAGTCACCGGCGCGAACCGGCCCGGGCAAGAAGGAGAGCTCGCGCGAGCCGACCTCGG
>JACRCT010000601.1 GCA_016218885.1 Deltaproteobacteria bacterium
CCAGCGCGAGCAAGGCTGCGGCGACCACCTCTTCCGCCTCCATGCCCTGAGGCTGGACTCTGGCGACCGCCAGTAACTCGGGAGGCGGTGGCGGCAGGAAGGCCGCCAACGACGGCACGTTGATGATGCCGCCGCGCTTTCGGGGCGCAATGCACCGGGCCACGGCGTGCCCTGCAATTGACGTCGAGGAGCTCAAGCTGCCGCGCGAGAGGGTGGTCAAGAAACGGCCCTGTGAGCGCAAACCCCCGCATCGCTGACGAGCAGGCCGAGCTCCCTATCGGCGATCACGGGCTCGAGCCGGGGCTGTGGCTTTCATCACTGTGAGAAGGGGTTGCACCAACGGCAAGAGCAAGGTCTCGGTGCCAGTGACGACCGACCAGGCCTACCACAACCTCTGCGACCGCCCGGCTTTCATGGAGATCGACCTGTCGGCTCGCGTGGACGGTGGACCAGGCGACGACGCCCCAGTGGAAGACGCGCCTCCTGCGCGGCTCCCTCCCGAAGCTGAGCTCCCGCGAATGACGAGGAGACGGACCATTGCTAAGATGCCGCGGCTTTCTTAACCGGAGGGACGCATGTCATTCAACGTCAAGACAGTGATGTCGGCGATTGACCTGTTCACCAAGAAGGACAACGGCAAGCTCGACTACAACGAGCTCAAGGCCATCACGAGCATCGCGGACACGGAGAAGCTCCGCTCTCCCGAGGCCAAGCCGATCGTCAACAAGCTCGTCGCGCTCTACAACAAGGGGGACAGCTTCTTCGAGAGTGACCAGGGCCCGCAATTGACCCGCGACGCGCTGCACGACGTCTTGGTGCGGGCGGGCGTGTCCGAGGCCCGTCTCGGCACCGCGAAGCCCACAGAGCCGACGAACACCGGCCCGGTCTGCACCGATCCCGACCTGAAGTCCTTCAACGCCTCGAAGTACGCCGACGAGGGCTACGGGGACAAGGCCGACCTCAAGGCCGTCTTCGGCTCGACCCCGAAGTACGCCCAGGTCAAGGCGCAGGACGCCGAGATCAAGTTCATGAAGGGCGGCAAGTACGCCCCGCAGCTCACCGACGCAGGCATGACCAAGCAGATGCTGGAGGCCGTCCGCGACGAGTTCCGGGAGGTGAATGGAGGAGAGACCGATGGCGTCGCCGACTTCCAGTGCAGCCAGGTCACCAAGCTCTTCGACGCGCAGAAGAGATTCCTTGGCTTCATGGTCCGCGCGAGCAACGACGAGGGCAGTGTAGGCGGCAACGTCTTCGTGAGCCCGCAGGGCAAGTGCGACGGGACGTGGGGCGACTAGCCACCGACCTCACCACTCCACCTCAACCACCAGGCGCAGCACCGCCCATTCCAGCGCATGACCGCCCTCCTCAGGGACCCGCGACACCACGGCGAATACGCGCCCTAACCGTCCAGGTCCCTGAGGGCGACCCGTCTGCCCTGGCACGCTGGTTGGCGTTTGGGGTTCGTTCCATGCCCTGAAGCTGGACCTTGGCAACCGCCGCGAACTCGGAGGTGGTGGCGCCAGAGCACAGCGCCAAGACGTAGATCCCGCTGGCGTGCAGCTCGTGCCCGCCGAATCCTTCGACAGCAAATACCAGGTGGAGCGCGAAGAGCGCTCTGGCTTTCATGACCGTGTGGGAAGGGGTTGTTTGAGCGCGACTTACTCCAATGCAGAGTAACCGTACATTTTTTTGAAAAATGTCGTGTTTCTCTGTGTTCGGAGTAAGTGACGCAAGAGAGCCCCTCACCCCAGGTCCCAGGGGAGCGCTGACGAAGCGGCACGGCTCCTCGCGCTGCTCGTCGTCACTCGTCGCCAATTCATTCGTACACCGCCATTGACTTGGGCGACCCGACTCCTTGCCTTCGATCGCCGCTCACCCTCTTCGATCGGCGAATTCGCGTAGGGCCTCCTGTGGCCAGGACGGAAGCGACCGAGCGGATCGCGGCGCCACACCGGGTTCTTTCCGACCCGCTCACCCTATGGGAGAAGCGGAGAACCGAGTCGAACGATGCACTGCTCTCCGGGCGTGGCAAAAGATTGCTCCTGGCGACAGGAAGGGCAGGCAAGTGCGCCATATTGCGCGTGCTCGCTTCCACAAGCGGGTGCCACCGGGCCTCCTCGAGGAGCATCGGCGGCTCGCGCCGACGGAAGGCCAGGCCTCGATCGGGCGCGGTGAAGGATTCGCGAACCAAATGCCGAGTCCGGTTTCTCTTGATCGGCTGGCCACTGCGCGAGCCGGAACCAACCCGAGAGAGGGAGGCAGACGATGTTCGCGAACTTCTTCGAAGCAGGTGGATTCGGGATGTATCCCACCTCGCTGTTCGGCTTCTTCCTGGTAGCGGCGGCGGTGATCTACGCGCTACGCCCCGAGCGCGGCTTCTTCGTGCTCACGGGATGCCTGGGTCTTCTGACCCTGAGCAGCGGGCTGCTGGGCTTCACCACCGGCCTGGTCAACACCTTCCGCTACCTGGAGAAGGTGCCGAACGAGAAGCTGCTGACCATCGCCGCGCTGGGTTGTGCCGAGTCGCTCAACAACGTGGTGCTGGCACTGATCCTCGTGACGCTCACCAGCCTCATCGTCTCGGTGGGCGCACTCCGCGCAGCCCGCAGCGCCCCCCGCGCCGTAGCGCCGGCCGACTCCGCCGGATAGCCTCGGATCCTGCCATGCACTCGGACGAAGCACTCTACGAGCGGCTGCTCAAGGGAGATCTGGGCGCCTTCGATCTGCTCTACGCGCGCTATGAGCGGCACCTGTTCGGGTTCGTCCGCCGCCACCTCGAGGACACGCAGGAGTCCGAGGACGTCTTCCACGAAGCGTTCCTCGCCCTCCTGCGCGAGCGCGGCAGCGGGCGAAGCGCGGTCAGCTTCCGCGCCCTGCTCTTCCAGATCGCCCGCAACCTCTGCCTGAACCGCCTGCGGTCGCGCGGCCGGGCGGCGCGGGCGCTGGAGGTCGAAGGGCGCACGAGCGCGGACCCCCTTCCCCACCCTGAGAGCGCGCTCGAGCGGCGTGAGGCCGTTCAGGCGCTTCACTTGGCCGTCGCCCGCCTACCCGAGCCGCTCGCAGAGCTTTATGGCCTGCGGGCTGCGGGGATGTCCTACGAAGAGATGTCGCAGGTCCTGGCCATTCCCCTGGGCACCGTGAAGTCGCGAATGCACGAGATGGTCGGACGCCTGCGCAAGGAGACGCGTTCATGGACTGCAAGCTGATCGAGCCCGAGCTCGTCGCCTATCACTTCGGATCGGTCTCCGACCAGACGCGCTCCGCCATCGAGGAGCACCTGCTCGGCTGTCCCGGCTGCCTCAAGTCGATGCTCGCCCTCAAGCGGGAGATCGAGACCGCCGAGGAGGGTCCCCAGCCATCGGCAACGGCGCGCGTCAAGTTGCGCAGCGCGGTCGCGCGCGAGCTCGGCGTCCCCGATCCCCATCGCCAGTGGTCGTGGTGGGAGCGGCCCGTCGCCTTCGCCCTGGCCGGCGCGGCGCTCCTGGTGGCCAGCTTCGCGCTGCGCGTGCTCGAGCCGGAGTTCGAGCCCGCTCGCTACTCGGGCCGGCCCCCTTCGTCGGAGAAGGCAGGTCGGTCGCCATGACTGCCCAAGGCCTCCTCCGTCTCGCCTGACACCTTCGTCCTGCGCCGAGCCTGACCTGACCCGCGCCTGGGGCGCTCAGCTACACTAGGCGCACCCCGCGGAGGGGCCGCCGCCGGGAACGAGGTGAGCCATGAAGCGCTATCTGATCTGGGCGGGCCTTCTCTTCGCCGCGCTTCTAGCCTGCGGCGATGACCCCTCGGTCACCACGGTCTCAGGCACCATCCACGGCGAGGGCCTTCGGGCGCCCCAGGCGATCTACCGGGTCGAAACCGGTGGCAGCGGCCTCTACAAGGACGACGTCTACATCATCGTCAGCGACGTGCCCGACCTGTGCTCCGCGGCGTCGACAGGGACGGTGCCCGGGCTGCATCTGTACTTCGAGGCCGGCTTCTACGTGTACGAGCGGGAGGTGGACCCGACGCGCCGCACCTCGACGACCCCGACGAACGAGGCCAACCGCTTCAAGGACGCCGAGGCGGTGTGGCGCTCGAGCACCGGCGCGGAGGCGCTGGCCCAGCATGGCATGGTGAGGGTCGACTCCTATGACGACGATGGACCCGACGCACGCGGCAGCTTCGACCTGGTATTTCCCAATGGAGAGCGGCTGACCGGAGACTTCTCGGCGACCTGGTGCACTAACCTGCACACCGCGGCGCAGAACTGCACCTGCGGAGCAGCTGGAGCCGGCGGCTACAGCTTCTTCGGGCTGCTGGCGCTGTGGGCGGCGCTGAGGAAAGCCCGGCCCGGTCGCTCACGCTCGCGGCTTTGATTGCCCCCGGTCGCTCACGCTCGCGGCTCGGACGTTCTCCTGAGCACGAAGAACTTCAGGTACTTCCCCTGCCCGAACTGCAGCAGCACCGGGTGATCTGGCGGCTGGAAGCGCTGATGCACGAGCTGCAGATCGACCTCCGCCTTGAAGGCCGCCTCCTTGACCGCATCGAAGAACTGCTCGGCGCTCACCCGGGCGGTGCAGCTCGCCGTGCACAGCAGCCCGCCCTCCTTGAGGACCGAGAGCGCGACGCGGTTGAGGCTGGCATAGCCAGAGACCGCGGCGTCGACCGCCTTCTGGCTCTTGGCGAAGGCCGGGGGATCGAGGATCACCAGGTCGAAGGTGCGGCCCTGCGCGGCGAACGTCTTGAGGGTCTCGAGCACGTCTGAGGCGAGGAAGTCGTGGGCCTCGGCGCTCAGGCCGTTCTCCTTGAAGTTCTGGCGGCACAGCGCGATGGTGTCTTCGTCGAGGTCGACGCTGGTCACCTGCTTGGCGCCCCCCAGCGCGGCGTTGACCGAGAAGCCGCCGGTGTAGGCGTAACAGTTGAGGACCTCGCGGCCCTGGGCGAGGTCGCGCACCAGGCGCCGATTGTCACGCTGGTCGAGGAAGAAGCCGGTCTTCTGGCCGGCATAGAGATCCACCAGGAAGCGCACGCCATTCTCGCGGATGGCCACCGTCTCGGGCGCCTTCTCGCCCCAGAGCATACGCCCCGGCGCGGCGTCGCCCTCGAGGTCTTCACGATCGAGCTCGTCCCGCCCCACGATGCCCTTGAGCGAGGGCACCACGGCCCGCAGCGCCGAGAGGATGGCTTCGCGGTGCGGAGTCAGACCCGCGGAGTAGAGCTTGATCACCGCCCAGCTGGAGTAGAGGTCGACGATGACGCCGGGCAGGCCGTCCGCCTCGCCGTGGACCAGCCGATAGGCGTCGGTCTCGCGCCGCTCGAGCAGGGTCTCTCTCAGGGCCAGGGCGCGGGCGATGCGGCGGCGGAAGAAGGCCCCGTCCACCGTCTCGGCCTCATCGCGGGTGAGCACCCGCACGCAGATGGCCGAGTGGGGATCGAAGTAGCCGCGGGCGACGAAGCGGCCCTTGTCCACGATGTCGACGATGGCCCCGGCCGGCAGCTTGGGTACCTGGACGAGGGCCTGTTTGAAGACCCAGGGATGCCCGGCGCGCAGGTGCCGCGCGAGGTCTTTGGCGAGCGAGAGCTTGAGGTTGGCCATGCGATGGACTTGCTTTCCCAAAGAGACGGACGACCGCCGGGCTGGCGATGCCCCACCTTGTACACGTCGTCCTGCTGAAGAGGAACCAGCGGCCCCGCCTCACGTGCTTCGAGCGGTGATCCCCGCGGCCTCGTTCATGCGCCCCGACCGGAACGGCTCGAGGTCCAGCGAAACGAAATGGAACCCGCGTCGCTTGAGGGCGGCCACGGCCTTGTGTCGCAGCTCGGGGTCGAGCAGCCTCTCGTACTCCTCGGCCGCCACCTCGATCCGCGCGACGTCCCCGTGCCAGCGCACCCTGAGCTGCCGCAGCCCGAGCCCCCGCAGGTCCGCTTCGGCCCCGCCGATCTGCCCCAGCCGCTGGGCGGTGACCGGGGTCCCGTAGGGCAGGCGCGAGGACAGGCAGGCCATCTGCGGCTTGTCCCAGGTCGGGAGGCCGAGCTTCTGTGACCAGGCCCGGATCTCATTCTTGGTGAGACCCGCCTCGGCCAGCACCGAGCGCACGCTCTTCTCGGCACCCGCTCTGTGGCCGGGCCGCCAATCGGCCCGATCGTCGGCGTTGAAGCCGTCGAGGATGGCGGCGAGCCCCAGCTCGACCCGCTTCCTCTCGCAGATCGAGAACAGCTCCAGCTTGCAGTAGTAGCAGCGGTCGACCGGGTTGGCGGCATAGCGCGGGTCATCGAGCTCGTTCGATTGGGCGACCACCAGCCGCGCGCCCATGTGCTCGGCCAGATCGCGGGCCTCCCGCTGCTCGGCCTCGGGCATGGACGCGCTGTGGGCGACGAGCCCCACGCAGCGCTCGCCGAGGACCTCGGTGCCGACCTTCAGGAGGAAAGTCGAATCCACTCCGCCCGAGTAGGCGATGAGGCACGAGCCGAGATCTTTCAGGATCGCCCGGAGCCGGGCGAGCTTCGCCTCCGAGGCTTCGCGGAGGCTCTCCAGGTTGTCTGGCATCGCGCCCTTCTCCATCCTCTCGCCTTCTCGCTGGCCAGAAGGCGTTCTCGATAACAAACGGCCGGGGCCGACGCATCGGCCCCGGCCTGATCTGTCGGGGAATTCGAGCCGATCAGCCGCGGCGGG
>JACRCT010000602.1 GCA_016218885.1 Deltaproteobacteria bacterium
CACTTCAAGCGCATCAACGACACCTACGGGCACCAGGCGGGAGACTACGTCCTGGCGCGGCTGGCGACGCGGCTGAACGAGGCCGTGCGGACCGAGGACGTGTTCGCGCGCTATGGCGGCGAGGAGTTCGTGCTGATGCTCCGCGAGTCCCCCGAGGACAAGTCGTTCATCCTCGCCGAGCGGCTGCGCCGGCTGATCGAGACGTCCGACTTCACCTTCAACGGCCAGCAGATCAAGGTCTCGTTCAGCGCGGGCATCGCGACGCTGGCGGACGGCGAGTACCCCGACGTAGAGGCCTTCATCGCCTCGGCGGACAAGCACCTCTACCGGGCGAAGCAGGCCGGCCGGAACCGGGTCGAAGCCCGGATGCTCGGCGGCGGCGGTTGACCTTGGGGTTCGTGCTCCGAGCGTGAGCTCAGGGCCCTGGTCGAGCAGGGACGCCAACCTGACTCCGACCCACTCTCGACCCTCGACCCTTGACTCTCGACGCGAAGCTCCGCCGCAACCAGCCCCGCGGTTCGGCTTGAACCTGCGAGGCGGAGCTTCGCTACGCCGCGAACGAGGTCTTGAAGGACCGGAGGGGGTTGCCGATGAGCGAACGCTCCTGATCCCGGGTCTTTCCCTCGACGACGACGCCGCAGCTCGAGCAGGTGAAGGTCGTGTCCTTCACCACGAACCGGGTGGTGCGGTGGCAGCGGCAGCAGTATCGGTTCTGTGAGTTCATGGCGCTCCTCCTTTCCTTCGAAGTCGCCCGCGCATGGCGCCGGGTTCGTTCCATGCGGCCGGCTCTACTCCACCTCAATGCTTCCAACGTGCCATCGCCCGGTTCGGCCTGCCCCGGTCACAACGGCGGGGCGCCGCGGGCGCAAGTCGGCGATTCGGTGGCGGTTTTGGTGAAGGGGCCGTTCCGGACGCCGGTCGTCGTCCAGCGGCGCCGGGCGCCAGAATGCGGCATCGGCGCCCCAGCCACGACAAGAACTGCGGCGTTGGTCCCCTGGGGGCCGGGCGGGCTGGCTCCGCTTCTTCTCGGCTGCACTCTCGGCAGGGGACAAGCCCCCACGACCGCGATGCCAGCCCGCGTCTCCTCGTCCCGTTGCCGAGCGTCGGGCGGCGCGTCCGGGACTGGCCTTGGCACGCGTGCGCTCCATTTGACCTGTCGGGCGGCGGGCAGTAGCCTTTTTTGCTTCGGGCCCCAAGGGCCTACAGCGATCGCCGCAAAGGAGCTGCATCCATGGCGAAAGGTCGTTCGCCGGCCGTGCCCACCCGGTTCGACTCGCCGCTGGGCCGCCCCCTCGCAGGTCTCATCGCCCTCGTTCTCGCCCTGACTTCAGGGGCGGGACTCTTCACCCGCCCAGCACAGGCCTCGGACCTCCCGCGGGTCCTGGTGCTCCCCTACGCCCGCATCTACGGGGAGCTGCCCGCCAAGATCGGCGACAAGACAGGCGAAGTGCTGGCCAACGAGCTGAAGAGCTCCGAGCAGCTCCAGCTCGCCCTGCCCAAACAGGACGCAGCAGCAGCCGCGGTCGCCGCCAAGCCCGTCAACCCCGCGCCGCCCAAGGACGCCAGCGCCCTCGCCGAGGCCAAGGAGCGCTCCTCCAAGGCCGACGAGGCGGTCAAGAAGCTCAAGTTCAAGCAGGCCGTCGACGAGCTCGAGCGGGTGGTCGCCATCCTCGAGGTGCAGCACCCCTACATCGACTTCGCCGAGCTGGTGAACGCCTACCTCACCCTCGCCGTCTCCTACTTCCGCCGCGGCCAGGACTCCGACGGCGAGAAGATCCTCGCGCAGGTGGTCCGGCTCGACCCGGAGCGCAAGCTCGACGCCGAGAAGTATCCGCCGGTGTTCCTGCGCACCTTCGATAACGTCTCCAGGAAGGTGAAGAAGGCCTCCCGCGCGACCATCCAGGTGGAGCCGACCTCCGCCGGGGCCACGGTGTTCCTCGACGGCCGCCAGGTGGGCAAGGCCCCGCTGCTCCTCAAGGACGTCATCAAGGGCGCCCACTTCCTGCGCGTGGTGCCGGCCAGCGGCGGCGAGGCCTGGGCCGACCGGGTCGACGCGCCGCAGGGCGACTCGATCAAGGTGGTCCCCGACCTGGGCGGCGGCCCGTTGGGCCCGGTCCCGGAGCTGCTCGGGCTGCTCGCCCGCAACACCATCGACGAGGTGGTGGTGACCAAGGCCACGGCGCTGGCCACCGCCAACAACGCCGACTACTTGGTCCTCGGCGGCGTCCACAAGGAGGGAGAGAACATCGTCGTCTCCTCCCACCTCTTCAAGGTCGCCAGCCGCAAGAGCTGCCTCCTCCAGCGCGTGACCTTCGACGCCGAGATGCTCGGCGCCGGGATCGAGATCTACAAGGTGGGCGCCGACGTCGCGAACAAGGTCGAGGTCTTCGGCGACGAGGAGAAGCTGCCCGCGAAGGTCGCCCGCGACGCGCTGCCTCCCGCCGGGTACTCCGCGCCCATCGCCACCGTCAGCTTGACCACCACCGCCGGGACCCGCGACGCGGTGAAGCGGGTCGCGGTCGCCGTGGCGCCGGTCCAGGACGTCGAG
>JACRCT010000594.1 GCA_016218885.1 Deltaproteobacteria bacterium
ACGGTGCGGGTCTGGGTACCGTTCGACTGGCAGGCGCCCCAGGCCGAATACGTGTAGCTGCAGGCCGGCGTGACGTAGGTGCAGGACTGGCTGAGGACCGGGGTCCCGCTGCAGCCGGCCGGCGAGGGGGAGGTCACGGTGCGGGTCTGGGTACCGCTGGACTGGCAGGTGTCCCAGGCCGAGTAGGTATAGCTGCAGGCAACCGGAGTCGGCGGGACGTAGGTGCAGGGCTGGCTGAGGACGGGGGTCCCGGTGCAGCCGGCCGGCGTGGCGGAGATCACGGTGCGGGTCTGGGTACCGCTGGACGGGCAGGTGTCCCAAGCTGAGTAGGTGTAGACGCAGGTCGCCGGAGGAGTAGTCCCAGGGCCGGGCGGCATGTTCTCGGCATTGAAGGTTCCAGAGGACAGATCAGAGAGCCGACCGAAGAAGATCACCCCGCCGGTCAGGCGGTTCGTGACGATCACCCTTCCACCACGGATCTGGATCCGGACGTCGCGAAGCATCGCGCGCAGCGAGGGGTCCATGCGGCCGTCAACGATGGGATCGGCGGGCACTCCGTAGAGGTCGAAGAGGGGCTGGAGCACCGGGCGCAGAGCGTTCAGAATTCTTTCGAGATTGCTCTCCGCTGCGCTTCGGCCGCTCTGCTCCTCAGCATCATCGCCATCGCTGTCGTCATCGCGATCGTTGTCGCCACCCCACCGGGTTTCGAGCTCGATGGAGTCCATCTCCGCCAGGCTCGACAGGTCCTGTTCTTCACCGGCATCCCGGGGTCCGCAGCTTGCCACCGCGAGCGCAAACGTCAGAGCCCCCACCGAGAGGCCGATACAGCTCTTGAGCATCCGAGGCGTCGGAGTGATTGCGTTCATTGGTACTCCTGATGCGGGTTGCTGGCGCCCATACACGAGATCCCAACCATCCCGCTCCGACCGCCAGTGCGATGCACTTTGTGTCAGTCGGAAATAGAGCGCGCGAGAGCGGACCTTCCAGGAGCCTGCTCGGCCCGAAGTGGCCCCGCCGCCACACCAAACCTCGGCTCCCCTCTCACAGCGGGTGTGGACCGGGAATAGGTGCGGGCAAGCAAGCCCATGCCCGGGCGTCGAGACACCCTTGGCGTGCCTTGCCTGAAATGGAGCAAGGGTGCGCCTGCCCGGCGGGCTCGCTCAGGGCTCGCTCAGGGCTCGGGCCGGCGCAGGACAAGGCGTTCTCCGGGCCACTGCAGGGGCCTCCGCCCCTGTCGCAGCGTCGGGCTCGGGTTCTGGAATCCGGGAGACCGGGACCGCGAGGCCGGGCACGGCGTCCCAGAAATAGCCGCTCATCTGGCGTGGGAGGTTCCAGCGCCGATCGGAGCGCTGAAGAGCAGAGGGCTGGTGGCAAGGAGCGCCCTGCAGGAGGCTGCCGTGGCGGCCCCGTGCGGCGAGACGCTCTTGCCGGCGAGCCTTTTCCGCGGCTGAAGATCCGGTCGGTGCTCGGCGAGCTCCTCCGCGCCCCCGGGGGAGGGCAAGGTCACTTCCGCGCGCGGCCTGATGCACCGGCCGTCAACGCCCGCTCCTCCAAATCGGGCGTCGAGGCGAGCACCTAGGGGACGGAGCGCGACGTCAGCGTCGCAGAGGAGCTCGAGAACGGCGCACGTCCCCTCGGTGGAGCCATCCGACCACGCCACCGGGAACGTGAAGAGGTTGCTGGATCCACCGGCTCAGCCACAGCACCGCGCGGCAGATGCGCCACGCGGCAACCACGGAGACAGAATCGATCCGGCAGCGGCAGCGAGCAGGAGCATCGCGGTCATCGAGCGGAACGAAGCGCAGCTGGCGAGCGGTCGGGTGAGAAGCGCCGAGCCGCGGCCCTCGCCGGAGCGTCCGAGCTCAAGGGCGCTCAGCGCGCGGCCATGACCTGCGACGTCTTCGGCGCCGCCTGAGCCTTGCCGTGCAGCGTGGCTCGATGCCCGGTGAACAGGGCAATGGCGCAGCCGAGGACGGCGATCGCGAGAACCGACCACATGTGACGTTCGCAGAACTGCAGCATGGGTTCATCTCCTATCAAGACTGCAAAGGCGCACCCTCGTCGCAGGCGCACAGCGCGACCGCGGAGAAGGGGAATGGGGTTCGGGTGTCAGAGCCGCTGGGAGTGCTTCGGTTCCTGTCCTCTCGAGCTTTCGCGTCGGCGGCGTTGAAGACGACATCAATGTAGCAGCAGGTAGGAGGCCCGCAAATTTTCGGCCTCGTCACCGCGCCGCCCGTCACCGCGACAGCGCGATTTGGTGCATGTGCGCGGGGCATCTACCATCGACGGGTGACGAGGCGACGCTCATCGCGCTGGCGCGGCCGGCACCCCCTCTGGCAGAGGCTGCTGGTCATGGCAGCGGCGCCGCTGTGCGCCCTGAACCTGGCAGTCGCAGCGTGCGGCGACACGCTCGTCTTTCCTCTCTCGCCTTTCTTCCTGAAGGAGAAGGCGGCAGCCCTCTCGCGTTACGCGAGGCACCGCGTGAGCTGCCTGTTTCACGGCCACGCCGAGTGGGAGTCTTTGCTGGCGGAGGCAGGGCGGCGACACGGCTTGCCGCCGGGACTGCTCGAGGCGGTGGTGGAGGTCGAGTCGCATACCCGCGTGCACCGCATCTCTGCCGCCGGGGCCATGGGGCCGGCGCAGCTCACCGCCGGCACCGCCACATTTCTGGGGGTCGCCGACCCTTTCGATCCCGCCTCGGCGCTCGACGGAGCGGCACGCTACCTTGCCTCCCACCTGCAGCGCTTCGGGACCATCCCGCTCGCGGCGGCCGCCTACAACGCCGGGCCCGGCGCAGTGCGCGGGCAGGTCCCGCGCAACGGCGAGACCGAGTACTACGTGCAGAAGGTGCTGGAGGAATACTCGCGCCGCAAGGCTGCGCCGGTGCCCGCAGCCAGGAGCCCGAGCCGGATGGCCGAGCCCAGCCGTCTCCCCCTTCCCTCCCCTACGCCTGCGACGCGCTGACCCGAGGAGGCCAACCCGGGGCGCCCCTTGGCCGGTCGGCGCCGCAGGTCATGAGGACCGCTGCCCGGCGTGGCAGGACGCTCTGCCGCTGGGCGAGGAATCGCTAGGCTGAGCTCCTTGACGCCTGGGAGCCCGAACCGCTGAGTTTTTTGAGCTGCGAGCCCAAAAAAGCAACGCCTGTGCCAGGCCGGTTCCTTTACCTGAGGAATACCGCATGCTATTCTTGGCACATCTTTTGATATTCATGAAAACGCCAATAATAACCGCAGCTTTTGTCATCCTTTGTGCGAGTGTCGCCACCCTGGGCTGCACGGCGCGCCCCCCGCCCGATCTCGGTGAGATGCCGCCCGAAATCCAGTTGGAGGGAGTGGGGCTCAAGTTCTTCCGGGGAAACGAGCTGCGAGCCATCGCTCGTGCCCAGCACGCGACATTTCTTCGCAACACCGGCGACGGGACGGCCCAGTCGGTGCGAATGCGCCTGCTGCCCGCATCGGGACGGGGAGAGATCGAGATCGTCGCCCGCGAGATCCAGGGCAACGTCCGCCGGCAAGAGGCGACGGCCCAGGGGGGAGTGCGCCTCGCCGAGACCGGTGGGGCCGCGGGCGTGACCGAGGTCGCCCGGCTCTTCTCCCACGAGCGAAGGGTGACGGGCGACCGTCCCGTAGACCTGGTCGCCGGAGGTTCGCGCATCCACGCCGCAGCCGGGTTCAGCCTGGACATCTCCACGCCGGGTGCGCTGGCACTCGAGGGGCCGATCGACACCACGATTGGAGTCCTGCCATGAGGACACTCGTCGCCGTGCTGGTCCTCGCACTGGCCGTGCCGGCTCTCGGGTCGGAGCCCATCGCCACCACGGGGGCGGCCAAGCCTTCGTCGGGCCTCGCCGCCAAGTCCAAGGCCGGTGGGCAGTCCGTGCGCAGGAAGATCGATCGCTCGCCCAAGAGCGGCCAGCCGGAGAGACCGGTCAAGATCACCTCCGATGCCTTCGAGGTGCTCAACGGCGACAAGCAGATGATCTGGAAGGGCCATGTCCTGGTGGTGCGTGACGACATGCACGTCCAGTGCGACTCCCTCACCGGGGACTACGACGATCTGAAGAAGCTCAAGAGACTGACCTGCGCCGGCAACGCCCACATGCGCCAGGCAGCCGTGCCGAACAAGCGCGCCGCACGCGAGGCGTGGGGCGAGCTGGCGGTCTTCGACACCGACACCGCCGTGCTCACCGTCACCGGGTCGCCGCGCGCCCGCGAGGGCGAGAACACGCTCGAGGGTCAGGAGATCACCTTCGACACCGGCTCCGACAAGCTGCAGGTCAAGGCGGCCGTCATGACCATCCAGACGCCGCCGGGAAAGGACCCGCTCGCCCCCAAGAGCGTCAACGGCAGGGGCCCCCCGGGAAAGGAGTCGCCGCGGTGACTGCCCTCCCGTCCAAGGCCGCCACCCTTAGCGGCCCCGCGGCGCTGGTCGCCGAAGGGCTGGTGCGCAGCTACCGGACTGCCCCCGCCTGGCACCTGTGGAACCGCCACGCGCGCAAGGTGGCGGACGGAGTCTCGCTGGAGGTCCAGCGCGGCGAGGTGATAGGCCTGCTGGGTCCCAACGGCGCGGGCAAGACCACCACCTTCAACATGGTGGTCGGGCTGCTCGCCCCGGACGCCGGCCGGGTGCTTCTCGATGGCGCGGACGTGACGCGGCTGCCCATGCACCTGCGCGCCCGGGCCGGAATGGCCTACCTGCCGCAGGAGGCGTCGATCTTCCGCAGGCTCTCGGTGCGCGACAACTTCCTGGCCGTCCTGGAGATGCTGCCCTTCTCCCAGCTCGAGCGGGAGCGGCGGGCGGGGGAGCTGCTCGAAGAGTTCCGACTCACCCACGTAGCCGACAGCCTGGGCGAGCAGCTGTCGGGCGGCGAGCGACGACGCGCGGAGATCGCCCGCTCGCTCATCCGCAACCCCTCCTTCATCCTTTTCGACGAGCCGTTCGCCGGCGTGGACCCCATCGCGGTGCACGAGATCCAGCGGCAGATCGCCACGCTCAAGGGGCGCGGCATCGGCGTGCTCATCA
>JACRCT010000595.1 GCA_016218885.1 Deltaproteobacteria bacterium
CTGGCGGTGATGGCCACCACCTTCACGCTGGTCGCGGTCTTCGTGCCGGTGGCCTTCATGCAGGGGATCGTCGGTCAATTCTTCCGCCAGTTCGGCCTGACGATCACCGTGGCGGTGCTCATCTCGCTCTTCGTGGCCTTCACCCTGGACCCGATGCTCTCGGCGCGGCTGGCCAAGACGCGCCGGCCGGGCGAGTCGCACGACGGGAACGCCCTGACGCGAGCCATCCGCTCCGTCCTGGTCGGCCTCGACCGGCTCTTCGCGCGGCTCCTCGACTGGGCGCTGAGGCACCGGGTCCTCACCATCGTGGCGGCGCTGGCGCTCTTCGCCGGCAGCCTCTGGACCGGAAGCCGCATGGGCATGGACTTCATGGCCTCCGAGGATCGCGGGCAGCTGGTGGTGAACTTCGAGCTCCCCGCGGGGACGCGCCTGGCCACCACCTCGGCACGCAGCGCCGAGGCCGAGGCCCAGGTGCTGGCGTTGCCGGGGGTGACCTCGGTCTACGCGGTCATCGGCGAGCGCGAGGAGGCCCGACGTGCCTACTGGCGGGTCAACCTGGTGGACAAGCGCCAGCGCAGCGAGGGCATCGGCGTCTACAAGGAGAAGCTGCGCGCCATCTTCGCCAAGATGCCGCAGGCCAGCGCCGCCATCTCCGACCCGCCTATCCTCGAAGGGCTCGGCGAATGGCCGCCGCTCTACATGATCATCACCGGACCGGACTTCACGAAGCTGCGCGAGGAGGCCAAGGTGATCGCCGATGCGCTGCGCGACACCCCGGGGGCGACCGACGTGAAGATCAAGGACACGCCCGGCAAGCCCGAGCTGCAGGTGAAGGTGGACCGCGACGCCTCGGCGCGCCTGGGGATCCCCGCGGCGGCCATCGCGCTCCAGGTGCGCCTGGCGACCCATGGCGAGGTGGCCGGCAAGCTGGGCGAGGGCCAGCGCGAGGCGGAGATCCGCGTGCGCCTGGCCAGCGACGTCCGCGACTCGCGCGAGGACCTGGCGGACCTGCAGATCTGGGGGCCGCGGGGGCCGGTGGCGCTGGCGCAGGTGGCCAGCCTTCAGAGCGGCGACGGGCCGGCGACCATCAACCGCAATCAGCGAGAGCGGATGATGGTGGTCACCGCCAACGTGGCCCCCGGCGCCAGCCTGGGTGAGGTCGCGGCGGCGCTGCGCCAGAAGCTCGCCGGGCACAAGCTGCCGCCCGGCTACGGGTTGCGCTACGACGGCCAGCAGCGGGACATGGACGACATGGCCTCGAGCATGGCGATGGCGCTCGGTCTGGCGCTGGTCTTCATCTACATGGTGCTGGCGAGCCAATTCGAGTCGTTGGTCCACCCGCTCACCATCATGCTCTCGCTCCCTCTGGCGCTGGTGGGTGCCATCGTCGGATTGGCCGTGACCGGCAAGTCGCTGGGGATGGGCGCGGAGATCGGGATCATCCTCCTGATGGGCCTGGTGACGAAGAACGCCATCCTGCTCATCGACGGGGCGCTGCAGCACATCCGCGAGGGCGACGACCCGCTGACCGCCATCCGCAAGGCGGGGCCCAGGCGCCTGCGGCCCATCCTCATGACCAGCGCGGCGATGGTGCTGGGCATGCTGCCCACGGCGCTGGGAAAGGGCATCGGCAGCGAGTTCCGCGCCCCGATGGCCATCGCGGTCATCGGCGGCGTCCTCAGCTCGACCCTGCTCACCCTGTTCGTGGTGCCGGTGGTCTTCCTGTGGGTGGAGAGGGCGCGAACCTTCGCGCTGGGGCTCTTCGGAAAGGCGAGGGTGGTCGCGCCTGTCCCGGCACAGGGTGGCCCGAGCGTCGAGCTCGAGGTCTCGAAGCCGCGCGCCTCGGCCGGCGGGCAGTAGCGCTACACGGCAGCGCGAATCTGACCAGACCTGCTGAGCGGACCAGTCCAATCGACCGGACTCGAGGCTGATATTAGCGATTGCATCAAGGGGCCCCTCCCGTTATCCAGGGCGAGGCATTGGGCACGACCACGTACGGGACGTGCGCGGAGGGCGCGGCACGGAGTTCTCTCCCGAGCCAGCTCACAGTTCACATGAAAGGGTCGGATCGATGGCTTTCGGCATTCGACGGGGCGGGACCCTGCTGGTCGCGGTGCTGGTCGCGGGTTGCAGCTCAGGCACCGACCCGGCACCAGGCGAGCCGCTCGACGCGGGCGCGCTGATCGGAGCCGACGCCGCCACGGTCGAGCCCGGTCGCGACGCCGGCCCGTGGGCCACTCCGCCGCGCCAGGCCCAGACGGTGAGCAGCGAGGAGCTGGCGAGCCTCGCCGCCACCGGCGATCTGCACGTCGTTCTGCCTGGGGACAGTGCCGCCCACCAGGCGGCGCGTGAGCAGCGGGAGACCGCGGACCGTGCGGTAGTCGAGGAGTTGCTGGCCAAGCGGCCCGAGCTGCGCGCCCGGCTCGAGAGGCCCTTCGGGAGCAGCGCCAAGGTGCTCCCCGACGGGAACCTCGAGGTCCAGATCCCCGATGGGAAGGGCGGGACCAAGAGCATCACCACCATGGGCCAGGCCCACCGGCTCTCAACGATCGCCAACACCTACCGCCGCTTCAACACGGTGGAGAACCAGGCGCTCATCTACGAGGCGCTCCACCCCCGGCTCCCGGAGGGCTGCGCCGAGGGCTTGCCGGACCCGGCCACGGTCGGCACCCTGGCCCTGGAGGAGCTCAAGGCCCTCAACCGCGGCGCGGCCAAGTGCTGGCGCAACGCCATCCCCTCCTTCGCCGCCTCCACCGTCACGCCCCCCGCAGACCTGCCGACCGATCCCGGCCAATACGAGGGAGCGAGCGAGCAGTCCGCGGCCGGCGACTACAGCGACTCCTCGGGGGAGAGCTGTGCCCACGACTCGAACAGCCTCTGGTTCCTCCACGGCTGGCCCACCAAGTATTACGACTCCAACATCAAGGAGCAGGGTCGGCGCGGGTCGTGCGTGGCCTTCGGCCTGGTCGCCGCCATGGAGACCAGCATCGCCCGCCTGCAGGGTCACCGGGTGAACCTCGCGGAGCAGTCGCTCTACGCCCGAGCGAAGCTCGTCTGGGCCCCGGACAGCCTCGACGACGGCCTGTTCGGCGACGAGATCGCCGAGGAGATCCGCGACGACAAGTGGGCCGTGCCCTTCGAGAAGGTCTGGCCCTACAACCCCTCCCCCTGGCGTGAGGGCCGTGACGACGAGAACCATCAAACGGATGACGATCCTCCCGACCACTACCGCTTCTCCTGCATCGACCTGAACCAAGACCCCTACACCGGCCCAGCCTGCGGCGAGACCACGCACCAGGCCAAGCTGGTCTTCGAAAACGGCAACATGCACTACTGGACCCCCAAGCCGGCCCAGGCGAACGACGGCTACACCATCGCCCAGGTGGTGGAGTTGGACGATCTGGAGGACACCGAGAGCGCCAACCTGGCGATGGCCTTCATGTCCTGGGGCTACGGCGTCATGGTGGGCTTCGACGTCTTCCAGAGCTTCAAGGATGTCGGCGAGGCGGGCACCTGGAACCCCGCCAACTTCGACGACGAGGACCTGGGCGGGCACGCGGTGCAGGCCAGCGGAGTCCTCTACAACCACCACCTGCCCGCCAGCAAGCAGGGCCCGGGCGGGGGCTGGGTGGTCATCAAGAACTCCTGGGGTTGCTGGGGAGACGCCGGGTACGGCTACATGGCGTTCGAGCCGGCCAGCGAGGTGATGTACTCGGCGATCGCCCTCCTCCCCCAGCGCCGGGGCACCAACAGCGCCCCGACCATCACCATCACCTCCCCGACCGAGAGCCCGATCCACCTGGGCCTGAGCTCCTCCGGAGCGGACCTGATGATCCGCGCCGAGGTGGCCGACGCCGAGGACCAGCTGGAGGCCACCAGCATCCACTGGAAGGTCACCCCCGGCGGCCAGACCGCAGTAGGCGATCGCTACTTCTTCCACTCCGACACGGCGGGGGTCTACGTGGTGAGTGGCAGGATCACCGACAGCGAGGGCAAGAGCACCAACGCTGCCGTCACCGTAGCCGTGGAGGCTCCGCCGGTTCCGTACATCGACTCTCCGGCGGCGAACGCGACTCTCTATCGGACCTCCGAGATCCTCGTCGAGGGGCACGCGACGACCCTGACCGACCTGGCTGGCGTCGCCTGCGAGGGGTTGGTCTGGAAGAGCAGCGTGACCCAGGACGACCTGCACCAGAAGACCGGGTGCGCCGTCTCCACCGCCTTCGCCACCAACGGCCCACGCACCATCACCCTGGTCGCCACCGACGCGCTGGGCGGAACCGCGAGCACCAGCATCCAGGTGACGGTGGTCGATCCCCCCGCCTCCGGCCCGCCGGTGGTCACCCGGGTCATCCCCACCGGCACCGAAGGGTCGCCGTACTACGTCGCCAATCCCAGCACCCGGTTGACGCTCAATGCCTCGGTCACGGTGCCCGGCCGGGTACGGGACTGCCCCGCCGACGCCCCCGCCCCGACCTGCGTGAGCTACGTCTGGCGGGCCCGGGTGGTCGGGAACCCGACCTACACCCAGATCGGCACGGCCCATACCTTCTCCTGGATCCCCGGGCCCGTCTTCCCGTTCTCCTGTGGCGGCTACCCTATCGAGGTCGAGGTCTGTGCCTCCACCTCGGCCGGCACCGGCTGCGGCACCACGTTCCTGCACCTGGCCTACCCCGTCTGCTGAAGACGAACGATGGCTGAATCGCTGAAGATGGCTCGCCGCGCCGCGCCGCGCCCCAGCAGGAGTAGGCGGCCGTCTCAGAGGAAGAGCGTCAGGCGCAATCCTGCTCGGACCCGATTGACCTGCGCCTTCTCGAGGTCCGCCTCGATCTGCGAGAGGCTCACCGAGCCGTACCCTGCTTGCACGCCCAGCGAGAGCTCGTCCGCCAGCCGGAAGTCTAGAGCCCCGCCGGCCTCGACGTAGGGCCCGGCCTTGGTGTGCGTGATCTGGTTCGCGCTCGCCAGCTGGAGGGTCCCGAGCCCGTAGTGGACGTACACGGACGGCACCACGAATCCGAGTTGGAGTCCCAGTCGACCGCCGGCGGCCACCCAGAAGGCCCAGTCGATGTCGTGGTTCGTCAGGGTGCCGGTGGACCGGAGGTAGGTCAGGTCGAGCTCCGGCGTGAGCTCGAGGATGCTCAGCTTGATGCGGAAGCCGAGCGCCCCGTCCATGCTCCACGCGTCAGGGAGTTGGATCGCGTCGTTGCCCACTCCGAAGTTTCCGCTCACGCCCGCCCCGACCGCGAGGTCCGCGCGCGCAGGCGAGGCGCCGGCGACGACTGCCCAGAATGCGCTAACGACCAGGATCTTCCTGACCATGCGGATGGCTCCTCGTACGAAGAAGTAGCCCTCGTTCGCGTGGGAAGCGGGGCCCTGGACGTGACACTCCTTCTCGGGTGCAAGCTGCGCTCGGCGAGCGGCCGCCGCTCTGCATGGCCATCGCCGGCCGGGGACTTCACGAGGCTGCGTGAGAGGCGAGTACGAGGTTTCAAGACGGGCAAAGGGACGGTCGGCAAAGAAGGGTCCGACCAGGCTATGCTGCTCGCCGGCGATGCGACGGGCGGCCGGGACTTCGCCCACGGCCGGAAGCAACTGGCGGCGGGATTGGTCGATAATTGCGACGCCTCGACGAGGGTCAGCAGGACAGGAGACTCGAGTGAACGTTCCCTTCCACAAGCCCTACATCCTCGTCTGGGAGACTACTTTCAAGTGCTCCATGCGGTGCCGGCACTGCGGCTCCTCGTGCGACACGAGTCGCGCCGACGAGCTCTCCACCGCCGAGGCGCTCGACCTGTGCGACCAGATCGCCCATCTGGAGACCCAGCGCACGGTCCTTTCCGGGGGCGAGACGTTCCTGCGAGACGATTGGCCGATGATCGCCGACCGGCTCGTCGGCAACGGGGTCCAGGTGAGCGTCATCACCAACGGCCTGGTCATCAGCAAGGCCGTCATCGCAAACCTGCTGCTCCTGCGCGAGAAGCACCCAGGCAAGCGAATCGCCCTCCACCTCAGCGTGGACGGCGTCGGCGAGTCTCACGATTTCCTGCGCGGCATCGATGGGGCATACGCCAAGCTGTGCGAGAAGATGAAGGAGCTCAGGGTCCACGAGATCCCGTTCTCCATCGTCACCACGATCCACCGTCGGAACCTGCACCAGATGCCGGAGATCCTGGACATGATCCGCCAGGCGGGCGCCTACGCCTGGCAGATGCAGGCCATCAACGTGTACGGGCGGGCCCGCGAGAACGACGAGCTGACCATCACGCCGGACGAGTACTACGAGGTGGTCCACCAGATCGCGGATCTGAAGGCCCGCAATCCCGACTTCCGCATCGAGCCCAGCGACTGCATCGGCTACTTCGGCCCGACCGAGAGCCTGCTCCGTCCCGTTCCTTGGTCCGGGTGCCACGCGGGTATCTACTGCTACGGGATCCAGTCCAACGGAAACGTCAAGGGCTGCCTCTCGCTCATCGATGACCGCTTCGTGGAAGGCAACGTCCGCAAGGAGCCACTGCGGGCGATCTGGACCAAGCCTGGGGCGTTCTCCTACAACCGCGACTTCACGCCCGACAAGCTCACGGGCCACTGCGGCGCTTGCGAGTATGGTGCGCTCTGCCGGGGAGGATGCACCGCCATGGCCCACTCCTATACCGGGTCCTGTTTCGAGAATTTGTATTGCGTCACGGCGATCGAAGCGAAGCGAAAGAATCGAGTCGAGGAGCCCCTAAAGGGGTAAAATCGCCGCTCGTCTAACCAAAGGGAGGAGCGTCACATGACCACGAAGATCTCTGGAAACAAGCCGCCGCAGGTCCACAAAGAGAACAGGCCGCAGGTCGCCCCGAAGTACGGTGGCCCTGGCTGCAACCCCGCCCCTGTCGCTCCGAAGTATGGCGGTCCAGCCGTCGAGACGCTTCCCGGTCCGCTGACGATGGCTCCGCTCCCCGATGATGGCTTCTATCCTGGCCCTGGGCGGCCGTTGACGATGGCCCCTCCAGTCGCTCCCAAGTACGGCGGCCCTGGCTGCGACTCCGGCCCCGGGCCGCTGACGATGGCCCCTCCGGTCGCTCCCAAGTATGGCGGCCCTGGCTGCGACTCCGGCCCCGGGCCGCTGACGATGGCCCCGCCGGTCGCTCCCAAGTACGGCGGCCCAGGCTGCGACGCCGCCCCGGGGCCGATGACGATGGCCCATCCGGTC
>JACRCT010000596.1 GCA_016218885.1 Deltaproteobacteria bacterium
CGGCGGCCTTCTCGAACTCGCCGGCGATGAAGGCCTCCTGGGCGGCGAGATAGAGCGACTCGGGATCGAGCGGGTCGACGATCACGTGGGCGCGGCCGGCGTCACCCAGGTCCGGGCGCACGAAGCCTCCGTCGCCCAGGCGCAGCGGGATGGTCGCGAAGCTTGGCGGCGTCGGCTCGTCCTTGCACCCTCCCACCGCCAGCGCGGCGACGAGCACCAGCGACCCTCCAAGCGCGGCCCTCATGCCTGACCGGGCCGAGCCGGAACCACGCAGGGTGCAGGAGGAGGCCGCAGGCTTTGGACCCCAGGCTCCAGGACGAGCGGCTCCGGGCTCCAGTGGTCCGCCAAGGTCCGAGGCGCTGCCTGGGGTCTGAAGCCTGGAGCCTGAAGTCTTTGCCATTCTGCGCAAGATCTCCCGACGAAGGGACTATCCCTCGGCCCTGCGCGCCTGGATGAACTCACGCAGCTTCGTCCACTCCGCCACCGGGAAGTCCGAGAAAGTGACGCCCATGCCGTAAGGGTAGGAGAACACCGTCCGGGGACCGAAGGAGTTGCTCCACACCACGAGGCCCTTGACGGTGAGAGGCGCGGCAGCCCGCCCCAGGCTGAAGGTGATCTCGACCGGCTTGCTGGCCTGCATCGGGGTCAGCGTCCGCACGTAGAGGCCCGTCTCGCTCAGATCGAAGCTGCCGCCCGCCCGCCACTCCTCCTCGCCCCACAGGCGGAACTGCACCACCGAGTGGAAAGGGATGCGCGGGGCAGACCGGCGATCGCTGCGGCCGGAGCCGATCAGGACCTTGTTGACCCGACGAACCAGGTGCTCGAGCTCGGTCTCGAGGTCGTAGGGCGCGAGCGCCGCGAGCTGCGCCGGAAGGGCGGAAAGGGGCCGGGAGGTGACTGCGACGATGGGGATCGGAGGAGCCTCGGCCCTGAGCCGTCCCACCACCTCGGAAGCGGCGGGCGCGTCGAGGTCGACGATGGCCAGGCGGATGGGCCCCTCCCCGCCCGCGGAGGTCAGCTGGGTCAGCTGAGTCGCGACGCTGCTCTCGAAGCCCGACTGCTGGAGCAGGCGGCTGACGACGGTGCCGAAATAGTTCCTCTCGGTGACGATGAGCACCCGCTTGTGTCGTGAGGGCTGCGGGGCCGCCTCGCCCGCCGAAGAGCGCACTGCAGCCACCTTGGCCAGGACGTGGCGCTCCAGCAGTGGCTTGACCAGGTAGTCGTCAGCCCCAGCCATGAAGCAGCGCCGCACCGACTCGTCAGTGTCCGCCCCGGTCATCATCACCACCGGCAGGTCCCAACGCTCCGGGTGCAGCCTCACGGTGCGACAGAACACGTCCCCCTGCTCGCCTGGGAGGTTGAGATCGACGAAGGCCATCAACGGCTTGCAGGCAAGCAACTCGGCGGCCTGCTCGGCGCTGCCGGCGATCGCAGCGCGGGCGCCGGCGCCTTCGAGGACCTCCGCGAGGATCTCGCAGACGAGGCGATCGTCATCCACCACGAGAATGGGGCCAGGGTCCTTCGTCGCTTCCACTCCGACCTCGTCTGCCCCCTATCGGGACGCTCGCAGTATCGGGTGGCCTGGCACGGCAGGGCAAGCGCTCAAGCTTGGTGTCGCGGTCCCCTTGGGACGAAGGCTCTCTGCTTGCCGAGCAGCCCCCGAGCAGGAAGAGCGACCAGCCCGGTAGGTGCTCGTCGTGACGCTCGCTGGTGGAGCGATCGCACCGACCTCGAGCTTGTCCGAGTCTGGGAATCGGGGGGGGGAATGGCCTGCGACAGACCCTCGTTAGAGGGCGCATGTCCAGCCAGAGATCCTGGGGAGCAAGGGACTCGATGACCGACAACGCCGTGCGCGACGAGGCCATCGAGAGCGCGCAGACAGGCCTCGTCGAAGAGCCGCTCCTTCACGTGGTCGAACCGCTGCAGCCCTCGGCCCCGAGCGTGGGCATAGGTTTTCAGCTCGTCGCCTTTGCGCTCGCGGCCGCCCATCTGAGCTTCGCCTGGCAGACCTCCCGGCTGCGCTGGGAGCATGTGGCCGCCGACGCCCTGCTCGCCCTCCTGCCTTGGCTCGGCAAGCAGGGGCGGGCCTTCACACTGGCGGCCCTCCCGGTCTGGCTGACGGGAGTCGTGTACGACAACCACGGGTTCTTCGCCGCGCTGCACGGCCCCCTCGAGGTCAATCTGGCGGTGGCCGCGCGCAACTTCTGGGTCACGGCGCCTGGCGGCCTGAACTGGCCGGAGTGGTTTCACCTCAACCCGAAGCCGGTCCTCGACCTGATGGCCGGCTTCGCCTACAGCACCCACCTGCTCGAGCTGGGCCTCATCGGGATCTTCCTCTTCTTCTTCGGAAGGCGAGACCGGTTCCGGGCGCTGGCCTGGTCCTTCCTCTTCGCCAACGTGCTGGGCATGGTGGTGACCATGGCCTACCCTGCAGCACCGCCCTGGTACGTGATCAGCCATGGGCTCGGGCCGGTGGATCCCTCGGCCGCATCGAGCGCCGGTGGCGCAGCGCGCGTCGACGCCCTGCTCGGCATCACGTACTTCCAGCATTTCTACGCGCGCAATCCCTTCGTGTGGGGCGCGGTCGCCTCACTGCACTCCGCCTATCCGGTGCTGGCCGCCTTCGCGGTGTGGGATCGCGGCTGGAGGTGGCGCATCCCCACCGCCGCCTACGCGATGCTGATGTGGTTCTCGGCCGTCTACCTCGCCCACCACTACTTCTTGGACGTGGTGATCGGCGTGACCATCGCGGTGAGCTCGGCGCTCCTCGCGCAGCGGGGGATGCCGCGACTCGCGGCGTATTGGCGTACCCGTGGCGAGTCATCGACCCTGCCGTCCACGGAGCCGGCGATCGAACCCTGACCCCCGGGGCGCACCTCAGTCATCCCAGGACTGGCGCTCGTCCTCGAGCTCGATGCCGCGCCGCACGTCGAAGCTGCAGCGCAGGCTCGAACCGTCCTCGTTCTCCACGTGCAGCTCCCCGGTGAGCCGATAGGGGGTCGAGTCCGTGACCTTCACCTGCGAGGCGCGCAGCATCGCCGGGCGCGTCGCGGGCTCCGAGACCGACCAGGTCCCGCCTATACCCGCGTCCGCGAAGCAGTAGCTCTCATCGGTAGGAGTGAAGACGCCCGAGGTCGTGCCGGTCGCCTTGAACGCGCCACGAAGGTAGCTGAGGTTCACGACGAAGCGCTCGCCGTCCAGGTGGTACTCGGACGTCTCCGGGTCGATGAGCCCGTCGAGCAGCCGGGCTCCCAACGCCCCCTCGCATCGGCCGGTCGAGGGCGAGGTATCGGGGCCCCAGGCGCAGCCGGCGAAGGCGATCAGGGGCGCACAAGAGAGGGTCAGCAGGCAGGCTCGCACCATGGGGGGGTCCTTTCCGTCGTTCGTCGGGCATGTGTTGCCGACGAGCGTGGATGCGATCCGCCTGCAGGGGGACCACCCCATCGCCCGGAGCAGAGAAGAGCGCCGGTGAAAGCCAGGCGTATCCGGCGACTGGAGCGGAGACTCAGCAGTGCGCCCAGGCTCTCTGGCCGATGTCGCGAACTCCGCTGGGACCTCCGTGTGAAGCCCAAGA
>JACRCT010000597.1 GCA_016218885.1 Deltaproteobacteria bacterium
GCCTTCGGCCTCGGGGCCGGCTCGGCGAGCCTGGGGGCGGTGTGAGGAGTCGGGGTGGTCGCGCTGGCCCACTGGATCGGCCTGCGCTTCTACATCGGGGGTGTCGGGGTGATCACCAACTACCCCCGCCTCGACGTCGGCTACGTCTTCATCGCCACGGGTGTGGCGGTGGCCGCGGCTCTCGTCGCCGGGATCTACCCCGCCCTCAAGGCCTCGCGGCTGCGGCCGGTGGAAGCGTTGAGGGCGACATGAGCGGGCTACGCGAGCTGCTGCGCATGGGCGTGCGCAACGTGGGGCGCAATCGGCGCCGCTCCCTCATCACCGGGGCGATGATCGCCGTCGCGGTCGCCAGCGTGGTCTTCTTCAAGGGCTACACCCTGGGGATCGAGCAGGTGATGCTCTCCGGAGCGGTCGACAGCTGGGCCGGGGCCCTGCAGATCCAGCGGGAGGGCTACGCCGAGGCACAGGACTTCGCGCCGCTCCACCTCGACCTCCCGGACGAGGGTCCTCTCCCCACCGCCGTGCAGCAGGTGCCCAATGTCCGGGCGCTCGTGCCCCGCCTGCGGTTCACCGGCCACCTCTCCTCGGGCGAGGGGATGGCGACCTTCATGGGCCTGGGCATGGACGCGGGGGGCGAAGCGGCCGTCTGTCCGCTGGGGGTCGGCACCCGCTCGCAGAGCAGCGCCTTCAATGCGCTGCTCGAAGGGCAGCCTCTGGCCGGCGAGGACGACGGCGTGGTCGTCGCCGTCGAGCTCGCGCGGGGCCTGGGGCTGAAGGTCGGGGACCCGCTGACCCTGCAGGTGCGAACCAAGCCCGGGTCTATCGACACCGCCGATACCGTGGTCCGAGGGATCTTCCGCCTCGACGACCCCATGAGCAACAAGCTGCTGGTGCTCGTGCCGCTGCGGCTCGCCCAGAAGGTGCTCCACATGAAGGGTCGGGCGACCGCGTTCGCGGTGGGCGTCGGAGATCTCGATGGGCTCGACCAGACGGTGGGAGCGCTGCGCAAGGCGCTGGCGGGCCAGGAGCCGCCCACGCGGGTCCTGCCCTGGACGGAGATCGTCCCGTTCCTGCGCGACACCATCGAGCTGCAGAGCGACACCTTCGGCGTGGTCCTGGTGGTGGTCGTGCTGCTGGTGCTGGTGGGGGTCGTCAACACCATGATGATGTCGGTGCTCGAGCGCCGGCGCGAGGTGGGCACGCTCATGGCCATCGGATTCCGGCGCCGGGCGATCCTCTGGCTCTTCCTCATCGAGAGCCTCGGGCTGGGGGCGGTGGCCTCGATGGCGGGCGCGGCGCTCGGGAGTGCCTTGGTGCTGGCCACCCACTCCACGGGGATCGGCTTCGCCATCCCCGGTGGAGCGACCATCCTCGTCCACCCCGAGCTCAGACCCGCCCATCTCGCCCTCGCCATCACCGCAGCCCTGGCCGGAGCGGTTCTGGCCGCCCTCTTCCCGGCGTGGCGGGCTTCGCGGATGCGGCCCATCGAAGCGCTTCGCACGATCTGACCAGGAGCTTCCATGTCCCTTCGTCTCTGCAGCATCCTCCTCTCGTGTCTGCTCGCGGCCTCCGCCAGCGCCGCCAAGCCGAAAGCCAAGTCGGCATCGACCAAGACCGTGGCACCGGAGCCCGCTCCGGCTGTTGCTCCCGCTCCCGCCGAGCCCAAGCCCGTGGCTGCTCCCGAGCCCTCTGCGGCCGAGGTCCTCCAGAAGGTGGACGCGATCCTGTCCCCCGCGGAGTTCGAGGCGCGGCTCGCGTTCGTCACCCACAAGCCCAAGGGCGACACGCGCTTCAGCATGAGCTTCCTCAAGAAGGGCAGCCGCTTCCGGTCGAAGTTCCTCTCGCCGCCCGACGACGCTGGCGCGGAGGTGCTGCGCATCGGCGACGACTTCTGGAACTACCTGCCCAACCTCAAGCGAGCGCTCAAGATCTCCGCGAAGCAGGAGTTCCACGGCGGCGACTTCGCCAACTCGGACGTGCTGCAGCTCGAGCTGACCCGCGACTATCTGCCGGCACTTGCCGCGGAGGCACCGCAGGACCACTGGCTGCTCGATCTGAAGGCCAAGAATGACGAGGTGACCTACGCGCGCATCAAGGTCGCCGTGCGCAAGAAGGACTCCCAGCCGGTGTGGATGGAGTACTTCTCCGGGTCCGGAAAGCTCGTGCGCCGGATGGAGCTGAGCGAGCTGAGGACCTACGGCACCCTGGTCAGGCCCACCCGGTACGTGATGCGCAACATGCTCGAGACCAAGCGCTACAGCGAGCTCGTCTACGAGGCGTTCTCCCTGAAGGCGAACCTCGATGAAGCGCTGTTCGATCAGGCGGCGCTCGGGAGGTAGGCATGGTGTCCACTCTTCCCACCTCTGGCGGGCCCATCGTCCGGCTGCGCTCAGTGACCAAGGTCTACAAGCTGGGCCGTAGCGAGGTCACGGCCCTGCACGGGGTCGACCTCGACATCGACGAGGGCGAGCTCGGCGCCCTGGTGGGCCCTTCCGGGTCAGGCAAGACGACCCTCCTGAACATCCTGGGCTGCCTCGATGTCGCGAGCGGCGGAACCTACGAGCTGGGAGGACAGCCGATCGTCGCCCAGGACAGCGACCTGCTGGCGCCCATCCGCAGCCGCGACATCGGCTTCGTCTTCCAGAGCTTCAACCTGATCCCCGTGCTCGACGTGACCGAGAACGTGGAGCTGTCGCTCACCTGCGCCGGCAAGCACGGGCCCGCCGAGCGACGCCGCAGGGCCGAGGAGATGATCGACTCGGTGGGGCTCGCCAGCCTGCGGCGCCATCGGCCCGACGAGCTCTCGGGCGGGCAGCGCCAGCGAGTGGCTATCGCCCGCGCGCTGGCCACCGAGCCCCGCATCGTCCTGGCGGACGAGCCGACCGCGAGCCTGGACACCGAGACCGCCTTGGAGATCATCGAGCTCTTCGTGACCCTCAACCGGCAGCGGAGGGCGACCATCCTGTTCTCGACGCACGATCCACGGGTGTTGACGCACGTCCGGCGGCTCATCCACCTCAAGGACGGGCAGTTGACCGACGAGCCCTCGCCACTCGCCGCGGCGATGGCGCCTCAGAAGACGACCGCCCCCTGACGTGATGCAGAGCGCTCGCACGCACTCA
>JACRCT010000598.1 GCA_016218885.1 Deltaproteobacteria bacterium
CCAGCGTCTGGTTGCCTGCCGCGCCGCCGCGGAACCCCAGGGCGCTGGCTTCGATGGTGCCGTTGAGGGTAACGGTGTTCTTGACGTGCAACGCGACCACGCCGCCCTTGCTGCCATTCCAGGCCGGCGCGGTGATGGTGCCCAGGTTGTTGATGGTCAGGTTGTCGTACTGCGGCACTCTCAAAACCTGGGTCTTGCCCGCCACGGTGTAGGCGTTCTTGAGCCCGCCGCCGCAGGTGGTGTCGAGGGTGATGATGTTCCCGGCCACCGAGGCCACCGGAATCAGCTCGTAGAGACCAGAGCTCCCATTCGCGGTCACGGCCCCATAGCTCGTGGTGTCCGCGCTGTTGATGGTGGCGCCCTGCATCTGGATGATGAGCAGCAGGTCGCCGGCGGCGAGCGTCCCCAGGTCGGCGATGTTGGAGACCTGGATGCTCGTCGCCCCGACAGCGGCGTTGGCGCTCAGCGTGGCGTAGGCGTTGGGCTGCTCCACGACGTTGGCGGCGATCACCTTGTCGCCGTCCTTGCCGCTGACGGACTGGGTTTGCGAGCCCAACTCCAGGGCGCGCCTTGCCTCTCCGGTGCAACCTGTGGCCAGGGCCATCACGAGCAGGGCGCATCCGAGCACCCGTCCCGGGGCATTGAGGTTCGCGCGATCAAGGTGCATGGGCGCTCCATGCGGCAGGCGGAACCCGCCCCCGCAGCGTCGAAGATCGAGTCAGTTGAAGCGGCAATATACCGGGGAGTCCAATTCTTGGCCGGGTCGCCCGGGGTCAAACGACCCCACCTCTCCCAACTTCGCTGCAGTTGGGCTCTATGGCCTCGCCGCGATCCTCCATTTCCTCCTCTTCGCTCTCATCCGCAACGACGGAGGCGAAGACGAGGAGGCCCGTCTCGGACCGACCTCATATCCGGCGGCGGCGACTCCGCCGGAGGGGCGCAGCTCGGTGATGCCCCTGCTCAGCCGAGGCGCTCTACAACGCCGTCACTGCGCACACCGCCCGAGAGCTGCAAGGTGGACCTGGATCCGATCTTCGCGCGCACCTTCGAGGCTGTCTGAGCGTCGGCGATGTGGCTACCACTCGAGGGGGATGCGCCGAGCGTCGGGAAGCAGGACGGGGTCGGCGGGTGTGTTCCGCGAGAGCCACTGCGCCAGGACGAGCAAGGCGTCGCGCGGAGGCCCTCCACCGGCCGCCGCGCAGAAGAAGTGGGCGCAGGGATAACCCTTCACGTTGGCGAGGTCCCAGGCGTCGGCCAGCGCGAGCGTTTCCGTCGCGAGTGCGAGCTGGTCATCGCGTCCATACAGGATGGCAATGTGCTGGGCCAGCAGGCGCGGCTTGCCACTGCGTGGGTCCAGAGCCCGAAAGACCTGGGCCATCGTCTGCGGGGTGACCTCCTGGGCTTCGATCTTCAGTCGGACCGGGGCCATCTCAGGGCGGGCGAGCACGCTGCTCCAGTCCACCAGGGGCTTAATGACGAGAAGGTAGTCGAAGGTCGCGTCGAAGGTCACCGCCAGCATGAGCATCTGGGCGCCCAAGGAGGTGCCCACGCCGCCGAGCGTCTTGACGCCTCGCGCTCGCAGCCACACGGCCAATCGCCGCAGGTCGGAGACCTCCTGGGCGAAGACGGACAGCAGGTCCGCGAAGTCGGCGGCAAGCAGGATCTCGGCAGAATCGGCGCCAGCCGGCTTGCGAGAGAGGTGGTAGGGCGGCTCATAGACCACGACGTCAGCCCCGAGCTCGAGGATCCGCCCGAAGTTCTTCTGCATGGAAGGCCAGTGTCGCTGGCTGACTCCGAGACCGGGGACCCAGAGAACGACCGGCCTTTCGCCGAGCGGACCGCGGCGGTAGACGTGCGCGACCACCCGGTCCGACTCCCGGTGGTGCACCTTCACGGCGCTGTCGAAGGAGAGGGTCTGCTGCGTGAGCTGCTCGCCGGCGATGGTGAGCCGGTCCTCGACCTCGGAGAGCACCACTGGCGGCTCGCCCGGTCGCGTCAGCCGATCGAGCTCCTCGCGTGTGGTGAAGGGCAAGGGGCGTGGGCCTTGGCCGGGGGACTTCCGGGTTGCAATCGTCGACATCTCGGACAGCGCGAGGTGGTCGAACTGTCTGTTCAGGACGGTGCATCCCGCGGTCCAGAAGGCGAGCATCGAGACGGCGGCGAGTCGCAGACTCATGAACATCCTTTTCGAGGCGCGGACCTGCCGAATACCCGCCTCGCGCCGCGAATCCTACCGCGGCGCTGGCTTCGCTGGCGGCCGGGGACTTCCTGAGCGTCATGGCGGCGGTGGAGCAAGCCCGAGGGGCGCGGCCCGGAGGCGCCGCGGACGTGCTCATGGACAAGGTCTGCCCGCTGAAGACCACGGGCATCAGAGTTCGTGCAGGGTCTGCCACGGGACTTGTGAATCCGGTCACCCCGAGCGGAGCGCCCGTAGCTTCATCGCTGGCCGGAGTCGAGGGCCCACGACTTCGGCCTCGCACGCTCGGCCACCGCGCGGGCTGTCCGGATCCCCAATTCGACAGCAGACAGGCACCCTGAGAGACATCGGGCACTTGCAGCAAACGCTGCGTATTCCCGCATGTACTCTGGGGCGACCTGGCCGAGCGAGGGCTCATCCCCGTTCTCGGCAAGGCGGCAAGGAGCGCTACGTCAAGCTGAGCGAGCCATTGCTCGGCACCCTGCGCCTCTACTGGAAGGTCATCCAGCCGCCGAAGCCCTTCTTGTTCGTCGGAGATATCCCGGGATGGGCAATCACCCCCTGCAGGAGCGCGCAAGGCATTGAGGGAGGCCGTGGCGGGGCTGAACTTGGATATGGAATGTAGAGACAGGCACCCTTTACGTGCGCCATGCGGGCGCCTCGTCGCCGACGGTTGGGGCGTTTATTTTCGCGCAAGGCCTTAGACTGTCCCCCGCTCGACGTCGCGCGGCTGGGCTGAACGTAGAACCTCCCGCCCGCTCGAGCGTTGAATCGCTTCCTCCCTCCCGAGCGCCGCCGGCCGGCGCTGGAGATCCTCGAATGTCGCGAGTCTTGATCCTCGCCGTCGCCATCCTCCCCTTGCTCACCGGAGCGGCCGCCATGAAGCCTGCCGACTACCCCAAGCTGAAGGACAAGGCCGAGCGCCTCTTCGCCGAGAAGTCGTACCAGAAGGCCCATGAGGCCTATCAGGAGCTCAAAGGTCTGGAGCTCCCCGCCGCCGAGAAGCGCTGGGTGGCGTTCCGGCTCGCAGACACGTTGTGGCGCTCGCAGGCCGGCGCCTCGACCCCCGACACGAGCAAGTACGACCTGGCGCAGCGCGAGCTGCAGCAGCTCGTCCAGGAGGCCCAGCGCGTCGAGGATCGGGATCGGGTGTGGGCCGAGGTCCAGGAGTCCTTGGGCGACTTCTACTGGCTGCGCCCCGACTACCGCTCCACCAGCGGCTGGAGCTTCTACCAGCAGGCCTTGGACTGGTGGGCCGGCGCTCCCGAGCTCGAGCTGGCCCGCGCGCGCTACCTGGACATCGTGCGCCGAGCCGCCCTGCCGCCCTGGCGCGAGGCCTATTACTACTACGGCTACCACGGCACCCTGCCGCTCCCCATCGTCGAGAGCTTCCTCAAGATCGCCCAGACCGAAGGCGACAAGGTCCTGGGCCACTACCTGGTGGCGATGACCCTGCAGCAGTCCGGCGGCGACTACGAGTCCCTCGCCCGCGTGCCCCAGGAGTTCGAGGCCGCGCTCAAGGCAGGCAAGGGCCAGGACTGGTACGACGACGCGCTCTGGCAGTACGGCCAGCATCTCGAGCAGCAGGGCCGACTCACCCAGACCGAGGGCGGCGGCTGGCGACAGGACCCCGACTACCCGGCCGCGCTCGCCCTCTATCGGCGCCTCCTCTCCGAGCTCAAGAAGGGCGAGAGCCGCTTCCACGACGAGGCGAAGCAGCGCATCGAGGACATCACCCGCGTCGAGCTCAACCTCTCGGTCGGCGGCATCTTCCTGCCCGACTCCATCCCCCAGGTGAACCTCTCCTGGCGCAACGTGAAGGAGATCGACCTCGCGCTCTACCGCGTCGATCTCACCCGCGACCTGCGCATGCCCAAGCGCGAGAGCGACCACGAGGAGTACAGCGAAGACGATCCAGTTCACCGCATCGACCTCGCCAAGGCCGAGCGGGTCAAGACCTTCACCCACCCCACCGGCGATCAGGGCAAGCACGTTCCCGGCTCGCTGCTCTTGCGCTGGCCCGACAAGCTGCCCGCCGGGGCCTATGTCCTCGAAGCCTCCGCCACCGGGATCAAGGGCAAGCAGCGCGATCTCATCCTGATGACCGACGCCACCGTGACCGTGAAGGCCATGGGCACCCAGCTCGTGGCCTGGTTCACCAACGCCCTCGACGGCGCCCCCATCTCCGGCGCGCCCGCCCTGCTCTGGCAGCGCCGCTATGACGGCAACCGCTATGTCTGGTCTTCGCAGACCGGTACCACCGACAAGGACGGCATCGCCGCCTTCAAGCTGGACGCGAAGGAATGGTCCTCCTACGTCGTGGGCGTCTCGCTCAAGGGCCGGCAGGCCTTCTCCGCGGGCTCCATCGGCCAGCCGCCGGGACGCAGCTCGAGCTGGCGCATCTACGCCTTCACCGACCGGCCCGCCTACCGCCCCAAGGAGAAGGTCGAGTTCAAATTCGTGGCCCGCGGCTACGACGGCTCGGTCTACTCCACGCCCAAGGGCGAGCAGCTCTCCTGGGAGGTAACCGACCCCCGCGGCTCCAAGGCCTTCGAGGGCAAGGCCGTGCTCGATACCTTCGGCGCTGCGTGGGGCTCGCTCGAGCTCGGCGAGACCCTGCCGCTGGGCGAGTACCACGTCACCTTCCGCAACTCCTCCTCGAGCCATCTGGGCTCGGCCACGCTCTTCCGCATCGAGGAGTACAAGCTCCCCGAGTTCACGGTGCGCGTCTCCACGCCCAAGGAGGACGGCAAGCCGAAGATCTACCGGCTGGGCGACAAGGTCGAAGCCGAGATCCAGGTCGACTACTACTTCGGCGGCGCGGTGGCGAACGCCAACGTCGAGGTGCTCGTCAACCAGAGCCCCTACTGGTCCCACTGGCGTCCCTGGCGCGCCTACCCCTGGTACTACGAGGACCTGTATCCGCAGCCCTACCAGGGCTACGGCGGATACGGCTCCACCATCAAGCGAGAGACTCTCAAGACCGACGCCAAGGGTATGGCGCGCATCAGATTCGACACCCCGCGCGGCGCTGGCCAGGACTTCGAGTTCCGCATCGAGGCGCGCGTCACCGACTCCTCCCGCCGCGAGGTGGTGGGCAGCGACACGGTGCGCGTCGCCCGCCAGCGCTTCTCGGTGCACGCCACGCCCCGCCACTACCTGTTCAGCCCCAAGGACAAGGTGACGGTGGACTTCAAGGCGCTCGACGCCAATGACCAACCGGTGGAGGCACAGGGCAAGGTCACGGTCACCCGCGACTGGTGGACCGAAATCTGGCTCGATCCTAACGGCAAGGAGGTCACCGGCCCGGCCCTGGAGAAGCAGCGCGCCAAAGCCGGCGTCGCCTTCCCGCCAGCGCCCGGATGGCGTCTCAAGTTCCACGGCTACCACCACGACGAGGTCGAGACCCGCACGGTGAAGACCAACGCCCAGGGGGAGCTGGAGCTCTCCTTCGTCGCCGAGCGCGAGGGCTACTACCGCGTGGCCTGGCTCACCGAGGAGAAGGGCCGAAACCCCATCACCAGCGAGACCTCGGTGTGGGTGGCCACCCGCGCCACGAGCGAGCTCGGCTACCACCAGGGCGGGCTGGAGATCATCGTGGACCAGGACACCTTCGCGGTGGGCCAGGAGGTGCCGGTGATGCTCGCCGCGCCTGTTCCTGATCGCTGGGTGCTCTTCAGCGTCGAGGGCGAGGACCTCTACCACTGGCGCGTGGTGCACCTGACCGGCACGGTGAAGCTCATCCACGTCGCGGTCGAGCCCAAGCACGTGCCCAACGTGTTCCTCGACGCGGCGATGGTGAGCGACAAGCAGCTGCACCGCGCGACCAAGCAGGTGATCGTCCCCCCGGTCGAGCACTTCCTGGACGTGACGGTGAAGGCGGATCGCGAGGCCTATCAGCCGCGCGAGGAGGCGACGCTCTCCATCGTCGCCAAGGACCATGCCGGCAAGCCGGTCTCGGCGCAGCTCGCGGTGGGAATGGTCGACGAGTCCATCTACTACATCCAGCAGGACTACGCGGGCGACCCGCGCCAATTCTACTTCGGCACCAAGCGCGGCCAGAACGTCCCGACCTCCAGCTTGCTCGACTGGCGCGGGTTCGTCGTCCCGGAGCCCGAGCCGGAGGCCACCCCCGAGGGCGCTCCCGGCGCCATCGGCGCCCTGGGTTCTGGCAGCACCGTGGGCGACGAGATGGATGATCTCTCCGTGAGCGAAGAGCGCTCGGGCGGAGGAGGCCGGATGCGGCGGGAGGCAGAGAAGAGCGCCGCTCCGGCCCGCTCGGCGATGACCAAGGACAGTGCTGCCCTCGCTTGGAAGAAGAGCCCCAACAAGTCCGCGGAAGCGCCCTCTTCCGGCGCCGCGCTCGCAGAGCAGAGTGAAGGAGGAGGAGGCGGCGAAGTGCAGGTCCGCTCCGACTTCCGCGCCACCGCGCTCTTCGCTCCAGTCATCGTCACCGACGCCAAGGGCCAGGCGACGCTCAAGACCAGGCTCCCCGACTCGCTGACGACCTGGAAGACGACGGTGCGCGCCGTGGGAACAGGAAGCCAGTTCGGCATCGCCACCGCCACCGCGCGAACTCGCCAACCTCTCATCGTGCGCCTGCAGGCGCCGCGCTTCTTCGTCGTCGGGGACGTGGTCACCGTCTCGGCGGTGGTGAACAACAACACCAGCCAGGCGCTGCAGGTGGCGCCCGAGCTCGTCGCCGAGGGCGTGGTGCTCGAAGGCGCGCTGGTCTCCGGCAAGGTCCAGAACAAGCAGCCGGGGCAGAAGGTCCCCGCGAATGGCGACGCGCGCTTCGACTGGCAGGTGCGCATCAAGGATGCGGGCCCAGTGAAGCTCAAGGCAGTGGCCCGCTCCGGCTCACTCGCCGATGCCATGGAGCTGCCCTTCGTCGCCTGGCCACATGGAATCGACAAGACCCTCGCTCGCGGCGGCAAGCTGCGCGGCGATGAGGTCCGCGTCGCGCTCGATCTCCCGGAGCGCAAGGAAGGCACGACGCGCATGACGGTGCAGGTCGCCCCGAGCCAGGCGGTGACCATGCTCGACGCCCTGCCCTACCTCGTCGACTACCCCTATGGCTGCACCGAGCAGACGATGAGCCGCTTCCTGCCGGCGGTGGTGGTGGCCAAGACCCTCAAGGATCTCGGGCTCTCCCCCGAGGACGCGATGGGCCGCATCTTCGGCGGCGTCGAGCAGGCGAGCGCGCAGACCACGCACCCCAAGGGCAAGAAGAGCCTGGAGGAGCTGGGGAAGATGACCGAGGCCGGCCTCAAGCGCCTCTACGACTTCCAGCACTCCGATGGTGGCTGGGGATGGTGGAAGGACGGCGAGAGCGATCGTTTCATGAGCGCCTACGTGCTCTGGGGCCTGTCCCTGGCGGCACGGTCCGGAGTGCAGGTTCGCGAAGACGTCGTCTCGCGCGCAGCGAGCTTCCTCGACGTGAACCTCGTCAACGAGGAGGTGAACCTCGACCGGCAGGCCTGGCTGCTGCACGCCCTCTCGGTGCATCAGGCACGGGTGAATCGCGGGACCATGAGCGCCTATCAGCAGAAGGCGTTCGAGAACCTGTGGAAGGGCCGGGACCGGCTCAACGCCTATTCGCGGGCGCTGCTCACCCTCGCCGCGGCGAGCTACCAGAAGCTCGAGCAGGCCCGGATCCTCATCGACAACCTGGAGAACGGTGTGGAGTGGGACAAGGCCGAGGACGCCTCGGTGCTGCTCAAGAACGAGCCCAGCGGCAAGGCGCTGGGCACCGCGCACTGGGGTCGCGAGCGCGGCTGGTGGCACTGGTCCGAGGGCGCGGTGGAGACCACCGCCTTCGTGCTGCGCGCATTGGTGGCGGTCAATCCGCAGCACCGGCTGGTCGAGCCGACGATGAACTGGCTCGTCAAGAACCGCCGCGGAGCCCAGTGGAGCAATACCCGCGACACCGCCATCGTCGTGCTGGCCCTCAACGACTTCCTCAAGGCCTCCGGCGAGGTGGCGCAGGACGTGGAGTACGCGCTCTCGGTCAACGGCAAGGAGATCGCCTCACGCAAGGTGGCCAAGGCGCAGATCCTCTCCGCGCCGAGCGTGTACGAGGTCGACCCCAAGCTGCTCAAGGACGGCAAGAACGAGATCCGCCTGGTCAAGAAGAGCGGCGGGGCCCTCTACTTCTTCGCCTCGGCGACCTTCTTCAGCCTGGAAGAGCCGGTGAAGGCCGCGGGCAACGAGATCTTCGCCAAGCGCCGCTACTTCAAGTGGGTGGGCCGGCCGACGCTCCTCAAGGGCCATGTCTACGAGCGCCAGCCCCTCGACGACGGCGAGTCGATCCAGAGCGGCGAGCGCGTGGAGGTGGTGGTCACCCTCGAGACCAAGAACGACTACGAGTACCTGATCTTCGAGGACCTCAAGCCCGCCGGCTTCGAGGCCGTGGAGGTCAAGAGCGGCCAGCCCCTCTCGGCCCAGGAGATCCGCTCCGCCTCCGTGAAGCGCGCCGTCGACGACCGCTCGCTCGAGGGCGGCCTCGACTACACCGGTCGCTCGCAGTCGGTGCACCAGGAGCTGCGCGACCGCAAGGTGGCGCTGTTCGTCGACAAGCTCGAGCAGGGCATCTGGGAGATTCGCTATGACCTGCGCGCCGAGGTTCCCGGCCAGTTCCACGCGCTGCCGGTCATGGGCCACGCCATGTACGTTCCGGAGATCCGCTGCAACGGTGATGAGGTGCGGGTGAAGGTGGTGGATCGGTAGCAGCTGCTGCCGTCCAACCCGCTGAGGACCTTCATCAGCTACAGCTTCGCCAGGGTGTCGCTCGGTTGGTCGCCCAGCGAACCTGGATGCCGTGCCGGCGCCAGCGTCTTCGGCTGACACCCTGGCGATGGTCCGCCTGCCCTTGGGACCGTCTCGAGCTAGGAGTAGGATTCCAGCACTCATGAATGAAGAGCACCTGCTGCAGCTGGAAAAAGAGTACCTGGAGGCAGGCGGAGACCTGAGTCTCCTGGAGGCTCGCCTTCGCATGACGAGCGAAGAGCGCTTCCTCGCGCACCTGGGGGCCCTGCAACTCGTCATCGAGCTCAAGAAGGCGGGGGAGGCGCTGTATGCACGACCCCAGACTGCTCATCCGACGCCTGGCTGAGGCCCACGTCGACTTCGTGCTCGTGGGTGGCTTGGCCGGAATCGTCCAGGGCATGACGCGCGTGACTCAGGACGTGGATATCTGTGCCGCTCTTCTCGAGGCGAACCTCGCTCGTTTGATCGACGCTCTCGCTGGTACAAACCCGAGATTCCGCGGTCCCCCCAGGCTCCCCTTCCCTGCGGACGCTGGCGCATTGCTGGGCTACAAGAATCTCTACCTCGAGACGGACGATGGTGAGCTCGACGTATTGGGGGAAATCGAGGGTATTGGGAGCTTCGAGCAAGTGAAGGCTCGCAGCGTGGCCTTGCCGCTTTTCGGCTCGGCGATTCTCTCGCTCGACTTGGACGCACTTATCGATGCCAAGAGAGCCCTGAATCGCGAAAAGGACCGCGGCGATCTGCGAGAGCTCGAGTTGATACGAGCCAAGCGCCACCGGTCGTGACGCCTGGCGGGGCCCTGCCCTCTCGACCGGGACCACCGCCCTGCTGACCGGCACGACCGCGCCAACCGGGCGGATGGCTTCGTGGGCTTCGCACAGGCGGGCGCTCGCGCCGGGCGCGCGCTTTCTGACTGCTCGGGATGCGACGGCCGACCCTCACAGCCCCAAAGGAGCCAGCCGCCATGACGATGGCTACGCCGCGTGCTTGCGCAGGGCCTGCTGCTCGTACTGGTCGATGCCCTCGGCGGTGAGCCGCACCGACTCGATCTTCCCGCCGGCGAGGGTCAGGTTCAGGCCGCCGCGCTCCGACAGGTAGAACAGGTCCGGGGCGAGCGCCTTGCCCTGGGCCTTCTCCGCCACGCGCTTCTCGAGGTCGGCGAGCGGCATGGGCTCGAAGGCGTTGAGTCGGAAGTGGGCATAGAGCGCGTCGAAGATGGCTTGACGCAGCGAGAAGTCGAAGCTCGGCTTGGATGGCGCGAAGAAAATGGGTCCTGGAATCTTGAGGAGCGCCCGGCCCACCGTGGGGTTGAGCATGGTGGCAAAGGCGATCCACAGCGCGATGGCCGCCAGGGCCACGGTGAAGGCGGCGATGGGGTAGTCGAGCAACTTGGTCCCCGTGACCGCCCGGCCGATCCGCGCGGCGTAGAGCAGATCGATGTCCAACAGGAACAGGAAGAGCAGCTTGCTGAAGAAGCCGAAGCCGTAGGTCAGCGCCAGGAAGATGATCAAGAAGACCACGTCCACCGCGAGGATGACGTTGTGGTCGGGCAGGAAGCCACTGGCCAGCGAATCGAAGGCCCACCAGTTGAGCAGCCAGTTGAACGAGAAGGCGGTGAGGATGGTCCCGCCCCACAGGTTCTTGTTGGCGAAGTTCATCATCCCGGCGAGGAACTGGCAGCCGCCGCCGAAGACCAGGCAGAAGACCGCGGCCGTCTTGAAGCCCCCCGGCGTCAGCGATTGGCCGAAAGCCGCCGGCACCAGCGCGGCACAGCCGATGGCCAGGCCGATCAGCCCCAGCGGCGTCGGCTCGGCGAACACGAGGTTGGCGTGGGGTCCCAGGTCTGGCTTCTTTAACATGCGTTCTCCTTGCTCCAGCAGCACACCCGCCAGCCCGCGTCCGAAGCTAGGAGGGAGGATGAGAGTCGGTCAAGCGCGACTCGGCTCAGTTGCTCGGGGTGGCCCTTGGGCTCTCGTGCTTCTCGGTCTCGCCGACCAGGGCCAACAGGAGGTCGACCGGATTGGGATCGAAGCACTTGGGTGCCCCGCGCTCCCACATCTTGGGTGACAACACGTACGCCACGTGTCCCGCATTCTCATTGACGACGTGGGAATAGCGCTCGCCGAAGACCTGCATCAGGACCTTTGCCGTCGAGCCTGGAACCAGGGAGTCCTGGGCGCCATAGAAGCCCACGAAGCGCAGCTGCGTCTTCTCTGCGGCAGAGGCGAGGCTGAGCGGCCGCCCGCGGTAGCTGGCGGGGAGCTCTCCGCGCTCGCCAACCCCGCGCGTGAAGAGCGCCTCGGAGAAGGCGGACAGGTCCGCGGGGATGGGGAAACGCCGACAGTTCTCAGGGGAAGTCCAATAGGCCCCCGCCAGCTCCTTGCGCTGCGCGGAGGTCAGGCTCTCCACGCCATCGACGCGCGCGAAGTCCGGACGTCGCCAGCCACTGGCAAACCGGCCCAGGAGAGTCTTCCCAAGCAGGCTCCTGAGCGCCACGTCCTGGGTGAAGCGCAGCGAGTCGCCCCCCACGTAGTCATGCGCTCTGACGGTTGCCGCACGGCTCGCGCGCAGCAGGCTCTCGGGCATCAGCCCCATGATCTCGGCGAGCTCGCCGCAGACGCGACCGTCGAAGGGCCCCACGAAGCTGGCGGCCACCCGGAAGCGGGCATCAGCCTCCTGCGGACGGGCCGCGACGAAGGCCAGCGCCTGGGGCGCCAACCCGCAGTAGCCCTCGAGGATGAGCTTGTTGCGCTCGTTGTGCTCGAAAGCCACCCGGGAGAAGCGCTCCACGGAATCGATGACCTTCTCCAGCGTCAGGTCGCGATAGTCGAGCGCGTGGCGGTCGCCCTTGAGCTCCATGGCATAGACGGGAATCCCGCGCTCGGTGAAACGGTCGAAGAAGCAGATCTCCGGCAGGAGCCGGAACAGCGGGTCCCCATACGCCAACACGCCTCCCACATGAAAGAGCCCGGTGCGGGCGGTCCCTGGCGAGGCCGACGACGCAGGAAACCACGTCAGGTCGAAGTATTCATTGCCGTCCAGCACCCGCTCCCCTTCGCGGCGCGCGGACCCGAAGAGCTTCTTACCCAGAGTCTGGACGAGAGCCTGATAGCGGCTCCCCGAACAGCTTCGAGCGAAGAGCTCGCCTCCGACGTCCAGGACGCTGCGCTCTCCCCGGAGCACGCTCAACGCGGACCCCACCGCGTCGAGGCCTACCTCATTGAGGAGCTGGACGCTGCCGACCCCCAGGTCCCCGCCCACTCTGTGACCCAGGTAGGAAAGGAGCTGGAGATAGCTTCTCCCGTCGTGGGCCTGGTCACCTGCGGCATCCAAGCCCACATGAGCGAGTCCAGCCGTATCAGATCGCAGGTCTTCCATGTGCTTCGCCTCGCTCTCGAGAAGGAGTCTTCGTAGGGCCGCCGTCCAGGGTTCCCGCGGCATCGGGCAGCCAGCCGGCCTCCCGATGCCACGGCTACATGACCCGTCCGCCCTCGATGCCGCTCGCGGCGCCGCTGATGAAGACCTGGAGCTCCTCGATCTTCACCCGACCCTCCCCGGGATCCGCGAGCGTTGCGCATTGCAGCATTGAGGCGCTGACGGTGGGCCTGCGACCCGCACCTCGAACGAGCCGCAGCAGGACTCACCACACCTGCCCGCCGCCGTCAGCGACCTCGCTTCAGGCCTTGGGGGTGATCATCTCGACGGAGCGACGCGCCGCCTCGACCGCCATCTTGCGCCACTCGCCCGCGAGCTGCGCCTGGTACTCCAACGCGCTCTTGGTGAGCCGCGTGCTCTCCTCGATGGCAACGCGGAACTGCTCCATGCCGCGCGACTCGAGCTTGGCCATCTCGTCCACGATGGCGGTGATGCGCTGGGACTGCTCGGTCATCATCTTCGCCCAGGTCTCGGTGACTTGCGCGGTGGCGTTCTGCACAGGGTTCTTCTCGGGCATGTGAGCTCTCCTCGGTAGGTGTTCGGGTGGTTGTTCGCGTTCTCGGCCAACGCCCGCCGACAACGAGCTCAAAGATAGCCATGCACTGCACCCTGTCAACGGAAATTGTTGCAGCGCACAAGACTCGCCTGCACGGCGGGTCATCGGGTCGCACGGCGCGACCGGCGACGCCCAGGGCTCGCTCCAAGCAGCCGGGTGGCTCACGAAGCCAGCAGGACTGCGCCTCGCACGCAACGCAGCGGGAGCCCATCCGATGGCTGTTAACCAGCTCTTCTGAGAGGGGCGACCGGGCTCCGGTCACCCCGAGCGCAGAGGCGAGCAGCGCGAGCCTCGGAGTCGAGGGGCCCCTCGACTTCGGCCGCTCCCTCGTGAACTTGGGAGCGTCCTACGCTCGGGGTGAACGGTGGTGGGCCAGCGGGTCGGTTAACAGGTATGGGGGTCCATCCCTGCTCTGAAGGTCTCTCGGAGAGAGCGGCCCCAGGGCCTGTCGAGCCGGAAGCTTGGGCGGTCGTCCGCTCGGCCGCGGGTCGGCTCATCTCCTCTCCAGGGGAGGTCCTCATCCCGCTCCTCGGGCTGGGCGCGGGCGGCGTGGCTGGAGATGACGCCGACCTCCGGGATCGCCCGCATGTCGCGCCGCAACAAGCCGATCTTCGCGAGGCTCGGCCATTGGAGCGGGCGCCCGAGAGCCACCGTGCGAGTCGAACGAATCGCGCGGCGCTTCAGGGTGGTGCGTCTTGCGGATTGCACTGTTTTCGCAAGCCCCGTTCGGCCCGAGCGGAGGTCGACCCCTCGACGAGCTCGGGAGAGACCGTCGTCGAGGTCCCCTCGACTTCGCAGCCGACTACCCGTCGGCTGCTACGCTCGGGGTGATGGGGGCTTCGATGGTTCTCAGCATTCCTGCTGCACGCCGCACTAGAGGCCGAGACGACGGATCTCGCTGGCGCTGGTGAAGTCTTCCGCCTGCTCGTCCAGCGCGCTCGTGGCTCGCGCCACCTCGCCCAAGCATTCGGCGAAGTACGAGACCTGGCGCTGGGTGACGGTCGCCTCGGGCGAATCGATGTGCATGCTCAGCTTCGTTCTCACCCGGTGGACCTGGGAGAAAGCGAGGTCCGGCAACAGCATCTCGCCGGCCGCGTCGACCTTGACCTCGTAGGTATCGGTGCGGCGCTGGTTGAGACCGAGCACGGTGGCCGCGGGATCGCGCCCCACCGCGGTCCAGCTCATCCCCGGCTTGAGCGGGTACTTCAGGGCCTGGACGGGCTGGTCGTAGACGAGCAAGGTCTTGCCCTCGGGAGGGGCCTCCAGAGACGACGCCATTCCGTGCAGGAACAACCCCTCCGAGGTCTGCGAGTTGACCGCCTCCATGAGGTGCCCGCGATACCGCATGAGGAGCGTGAACTGCGCGCCGGGAAAGCGCGAGGCGAACCACTTCCCGCCAAGGGGCTCGGCCGCGAGCTTGACGACCGTCTGGTCTGGGTAGGCCGTACGCCAATCCCAGGTGAGCACCCCGCCCGCGGCGCCATCTCCCACCACGTCCACCTGGCCCGGCCCTGCCAGAAGAAAGGAGAGGGAGATCCCGATCGCCGTCTGCAGCTCTTGGCTCTCGATCTCCTGGTCGAGGTTCTGCTCGCACGCCAAGGCGTCGGGCGCCCCGGGCTCGTAGGGCTGGTGCACGGAAGGAGCCGGTCCCTCGAGATACGGAGGGACTTCGTTCTTGGCGGGGCTCGCCGCGGTGAGCGGTCCGCCGCACGCCGAAGTCAGGCAGATCGCACAGAGGAGGACCTTGCGCATGGAGTACCTCGAGGACTTCACAGCCCCAGACGCCGAACTTCGGAGGCGACGGTGAACTCGTCCCGCGCCTCGCCAACCTCGCTGGTGGCCCGGGCGATCTCCCCGAAGCACTCGGCCATGAACGAGGTCTGCCGCTGCACCACCGGCGCCCCCATCACCGGCGTCGCGGTAACCGTGGTCCTCACGCGGAACACCTGGCTGAAGTCGAGATCGGGGAGGATCAGCCGGCCCACGGCATCCACCTTGACGTCGTACCGGTCAATCTGCGCCCACGGGAACCCGCGCAGCACCCCGTTGCGTACGCGCCCCGTCCAGGACCACGCGCTCCCTTTCACGACCGGGTAACGCAGAACCAGGATGGGCGAGTCGTAGACCAGCAGCGTCCGGCCCTCGGGCGGGTCGGACTCGGTGGAAGCCAGGCCGTGCAGCCAGAGCCCCTCCTCGTCCTGCGAGCTGACGGATTCGAGCGTCCCGGCCGCGTCGAAGGCCACTGCGAACTGCCCCTTGGGGAAGTGCGCCGCGTACCACCTGCCCGAGAGCGCGTGCGGAGAGAGCTGGGCGAGCTGGTCCTCGGCGAGATCGGTGCCCCAGTCCCAGGTCTGCTGGCCGCTCTCGGAGCTTCCGCTGAGGTTGACGTTGCGCTGCGCTCCGGCCGGCGACACCAGGTACCAGGCCGAGGCCCCCAGCGCGACCGACAGCTCGGTCGAGTCGATCTGCTCGTCGAGGTTGGGCGTGCACGCCAGCGCACCGGCGGGAATCGCCTGGTACGGGTCGTGGCCGGGTGGCGGGTTGCGCTCTCCGGGCGGATAGCTCGAGGCGGGGGTCACGTTCTCCCCGCAACCCAGAGCAGCCACCAGCAGCACTGCGACGAGCATGTCTCTCACGACGGACCTCGGCTAGAAGAGGTAAGCGAGATGAAGCCGCATCAGCTGGGCGGGCTTGGCGACCAGCCCCTGGGACGGATTGTCGAGCCCGGCCAGCGGAAACAGGACCGCGTACTCCAGCGCGGCCTGAAAGCCGTCCCGGCTCACG
>JACRCT010000599.1 GCA_016218885.1 Deltaproteobacteria bacterium
AGCGCTGCTCTTCCGAGATCTCGGGAACGGCGGGCTCCTCGCCAGGCCCCATCGGATTGAGCGTGTCGGCCATCGCGTCCGTTCTCCTGCAAGCCCTACATCACGGTCAGCGAGACATCGAAGAACAGCGTCATCGGCTTGCCCTCGATGAGCTGCGTCGGGTTCTCGCGCACCGAGTCCATCGTCCGCACCAAGACCTCGTAGGGAATCTTGGCGTCGGCCCCCAGGATGGCCTTGCTCTCCTCGGGGAATGCCTTCTTGATCTCGGTCATCTTGGCGGTGAGCGCCGGGTAGTCGTAGTCGCCGTTGGGCCGCTTGCCGATGGTCGGTTGACCCGCCTGGTCAGGCGTGCCCGTGTCCCCCGGCAGCACTCCGCCCGAGCCGGCCACGAAGAAGCCCTTCTCGCTGATGAGCACCGTCAAGAGCAGCTTGGGTTTGTCCTTGTCCTCGGGGTTGGCCTGCGCCACCTGCCCCTGGTCGGCGTACTTGGGCGAGGAGACGTTGAGGACGCCGAAGGCGACGAGCCCGGTCATGCTCAGGAGCATGAACATGATGAGGTTCATCATGATGTCGAGGTAGGGGACGATGTTCAGCTCGCCCACTTCCTCGGGCTCCTGAGGCCTGAGCTTGCGCTTGGAGAAGTGAAAAGCCATGGCGCCTTCGAGCTCCCTAGGCCATCAGACAACACCGCCCGGCGCGCGTTCCGGCGCCGGGGCCTCACGTCCCATCAAGTCAGGACGCCTTCTGCTCGAAGTCCATCGGGTTGGTCTCGCCGGCGTTCTTGCGCGCGAGCAGGTTCTCGAGCTTGAGCGAGTTGAGCTCGACCTCCTCGATCATGCCCTTGGCGCGACCGGTGAGCATCAGGTGGGCCACGATGCAGGTCACCGCGATGGACAGACCGAACGCGGTGTTGTTCATGGCCTCGGAGATACCCTTGGAGAGGACCTCGGAGCGCTTGTCGGCGCTGACGGCACCCAGCGACCGGAAGGCGCTGATGAGGCCGATGATGGTTCCGATGAGGCCGAGCAGGGTGGCGATGTTGGCCAGGGACCACAGGGCGCCGATGCGCCGCTGGATGGAGGGGGTGACCTCCATGATCGACTCTTCCAACGCCTTGGCCACCTCGAGCTCGCCGCGGTTGTCGCGGGTCAGGCCGGCGCGCACCACGCGGGCCAGCGCGGCGCTGGGGGCGGCGCTGCACAGCTTCACCGCCCGGTCCACGTTGCCGGTGAGGACCAGCTTGGTGATCTGCTCCATGAACGGCGGGGCGTTCAAGTTGTAGGTGAAGAGCAGGCGGACGATGCGCTCGATGATGATCGCCAGAGCCACCGAGAGCGATCCGACGTTGACCCACATGAAGGGTCCGCCCTCCTCAATGAACGCCTTGGCTTCGTCAAAGAAGTTTCGGTTGGCGGCAGCCGCCGCCAGAACCGTCAGGCCGCTCGAGAGGCTGTCCAGGATGTCGCTCATCTCACCGCACCCTTTCGCGTAGCTTGGCTTCGAATGCTCGACCGAAAACCGACCCCCGCAGAGACATTCGCCTCCAACTCGGGGGGAGGAAAAACCCTTTCGGAATTGCGGATTTCTACCAGCGCGATTGCGCGGGTGTCAAGGCCGCGACCGGACGGGTGCCGGCCAAGTTTGTAGCTGAGATCCCGAGAGCTTGCACATCGGAGCGCGTGAGGCACTGCGCTGCTCAGGCTGCAGTCGCCCCACCGCCAGGCCGCTTGTACCCGCATTCCCCACGGGGACAGACGATGCTCTCGCCCTCGGACCGGGTGTGCTTGGAGAGGAGATACGGGGCGCCGCACCGCGGGCAGGGCTGGGGCACAGGCCGGTCCCAGATCGCGAACTTGCAGTGGGGATAGCGATCGCAGCCGTAGAAGGCGCTGCCCCTCTTGCTGCTGCGCTCTTCGAGCCTGCCTTGCTTGCACTCGGGGCAAACGACGCCGGTGGTCACGGGCTTGGTGCTCTTGCACGCAGGGTAGGCCGAGCAGGCCAGAAACCGGCCCAGCCTTCCCCACCTGACCACCATGGGGGAGCGGCACTTCGCGCAAGCGACAGCGGTCGAGACCTCCTCTCGCTTGACGTCGCGCAGGGTTCCCTGCGCGACGGACAGGCGCTGCTGGAAGGGAGTCCAGAACTCCTCGAGTACCTCGACCCGGGTGACTCGGCCCTCCTCGATCTGATCGAGCTTCTCCTCCAGGCGGGCGGTGAAGGTCACGTCCATCTCACGGGGAAAGGCGCGCACCAGCTCGTCGGTCACCAGCACCCCGAGCTCGGTGGGCTCGAAGCAGCTCTCCTCCTTCTTGGCGTACTCCCTTTCCTCAAGCGTCGAGACGATGGAGGCGTAGGTCGAAGGCCGGCCGATACCTTTCTCCTCGAGCTCCTTGACCAGCGAGGCCTCGGTGAAGCGCGGGGGCGGCTCGGTGAGATGCTTCTCGGGGGAGAGCCGCTTCAGGTGCAGGGCCTCGCCCTTCTGAAGCGGCGGGATCTCCTCGTTCTGCTCACCCTGCTCCTCCGCGCCCTCGGCGGACTTGGGCGCGTCCTCCTC
>JACRCT010000611.1 GCA_016218885.1 Deltaproteobacteria bacterium
AGCAGCGCATCAAGGTCATCGGCATCCCCGGCACCATCGACAACGACGTCTCGTTCACCGACGCCACCATCGGCTACGACACCGCGGTCAACACCGCGCTGGACGCCATCGACCGCATCCGGGACACCGCCGCGGCGCACGAGCGCTTCTTCATCATCGAGGTGATGGGCCGCAACAGCGGGCACATCGCCATCGAGGTGGGGCTGACCTCGGGCGCCGAGGCCATCCTCATCCCCGAGATCAAGAAGGACACTCAGCTCATCGCCCAGAAGCTCGAGCGCGGCAAGGCGCGGGGCAAGACCTCCTCGATCCTGATCGCCGCAGAGGGCAAGAAGGCGGGCGAGGTCTACGGCTTGGCTCGCGAGCTGGGCAAGAAGCTGGGCGTGGAGCTGCGCGTCGTGGTGCTGGGGCACATCCAGCGCGGCGGCAGCCCCACCTCACGCGACCGCCTGCTCGCCACGCGCATGGGCGCCGCCGCGGCCAAGGCGGCCTTCGAGGGCCGCAGCGGCATCATGATCCGAGCGCGACGGGCGCATCGTCGAGGCCTCGCTCGCCGAGGTCACCCGGACCAAGAAGAAGTCCAATCTCGACCTCTTCGAGCTCGCCGACGTCCTCTCGCGGTAGCGCCGGAGCAGGAGCGCCACCCCGACATCGGCCCCTCTCGCTGATGCCGCCCGGCGGAAAGCCTGGAAGCTCGAGAGGTGGCCCGCCCGGCGATAGAGCCCGCGACGGCATCGCGCGCCTCGAATGCGCTCCGTCGGTCGTCCGAGCTGCTACCATGGGCACCTTCGTTCCCTGGCCGGCCGGCAGCAAAGGCGAGTGACCGTGCACATCGAGTAGCTTTCCCCAAGCCATTCGAGCAGGCCCTCGTCATGAGCGCCTGCAGAGCCTCCAACCCTCCGAGTCCCTGCTAGAATCTCGTCTTTCCTCGAGACGGAGCACACCATGTCGCGGCTGAACCTCGGTCCCGTCCCTCTGCTCATCGTCCTTCTCGGCCTGGCCTCCTGCGATAGCGGCGCGACCCCTCCGCCCCGCAAGGACGCGGGCGTGAGCGACAAGCAGGAGCTCTGCTCCAACGGGGTCGACGACAACGGCAACAAGAAGGTCGACTGCGCGGACCCGGCCTGCGCCACGGCCCCCATCTGCCAGCCCGCCGACGAGGTCTGCGACAACGGGGAGGACGACGACGACAACGGCCTGACCGACTGCGACGACCCGGTCTGCGCCTCCCAGAGCGCCTGCGTGAGCCCCCACGAGGACTGCGACAACGGCCGCGACGACGACGACAACGGGCAGACCGATTGCGATGACACGGCCTGCGCGAGCGAGCCCCACTGCGACGCGCCCCTGCCGGAGACGGATTGCGACGACGAGATCGACAACGAGCCCGATGGCTTCACCGACTGCGCCGACTCCGACTGCGCGAGCGACGCCAAGTGCGCCACCCCTAAGGAGTCGGTCTGCGACGACAACCTCGATAACGACGACGACCAGCTGATCGACTGCTCTGACCCCGACTGCAGCAACAGCTCGGGATGCAGCGGCGGTGAGAAGAACTGCAACGACGGCCTGGACAACGACGGCAACGGCGCGACGGACTGCGGGGACACGGCGTGCGCCACTGCCCCGATGTGCACCCCGGAGATCTGTCACAACGGCCTGGACGACGACGGCAACGGCGCGACGGACTGCAGCGACGCCTCCTGCACGGCCGACCCCGGATGCGGAACGCTCCACGAGGACTGCGACAACGGCAGCGACGATGACGGCGACCACATGGTCGACTGCTACGACCCCGACTGCTCGGGCGACCCCGTCTGCGCCTTGGTACGCGAGACCAACTGCGCCAACACCGTCGACGACGACTCCGACTCGTACACCGACTGCCAGGACCCCGACTGCGCAAGCGCCTCGGTCTGCGTGCCCGAGACCCTGTGCGGCAACATCCTCGACGACGAGACCGACGGGCTGACCGACTGTGCCGACCCGGACTGCGCCGGACGCGACTGCGGCACCGGCTGCACCTGCCAGAACCTGGCCCGGCACGAGACCTACTGTGGAGATCGCGCGGACAACGACTCGGACAGCCAGACCGATTGCGCCGACAGCGACTGCTCGGGCCAGATCTGCGGCGCCGGCTGCACCTGCTCCAACGGGCAACGCACCGAGACCAGCTGCGACGACCACTCGGACAACGATGGCGACCTCAAGCCCGACTGCCAGGACAGCGACTGCGCCGCCGCCCAGGGCTGCGGCCTGGAGGTCAACTGCGTCAACGCCGTGGACGACGACGGCGACGGCCGCACCGACTGCGGCGACACCGACTGCAACCTCAAGTCCTGCGGCAGCGGCTGCACCTGCTCGGGCGGGGCCCGCGCGGAGATCGACTGCACCGATCGCGGCGACAACGACGGCGACACGCGCACCGACTGCGGCGACTCCGACTGCTCGGCCGCCCCCAGCTGCGGCACCCCCACCAACGAGACCCTCTGCTCCAACGGCAGCGACGACGACACCGACGGCATGACCGACTGCGCCGACGGCGACTGCGCGGGCTTGAGCTGTGGCAACGGCTGCACCTGCGCCAACGGGCAGAAGAAGGAGGTCAATTGCACCGACTCCTCCGACAACGACACAGACGGCAACGGCGACTGCGCCGACTCCGACTGCGCAGGCATCTCCTGTGGGACCGGCTGCAGCTGCAGCGGGGGAGTCAGGAAGGAGACTCTCTGCAGCGACGGCCTGAACAACGACGGGGACGCGAATTCCGACTGCGCCGACTCCGATTGCACCTCCAACGCTGCCTGCCAGAGCTCGGGCGCCGCCGACGGGGCAGCGTGCACCTTGAACACCGACTGCCGCGGGGGTCTATGCCTGACCGAGACGGGGTCGGGCTCGCCCCGCGGGATGTGCTCGGCAACCTGCTCGGGCGTGGGCGCGACCTGCCCCGGCGGGGGAATCTGCGCCGGAGGCGACGGAACTTTCTACTGCCGTGCGGCCTGCACCTGCAGCGGCACCGCCTGCGCCAACAACGGCGGCTGCCGCGCCGGCTATGCCTGCATGAGCGCGCGCCTCGACTACAGCGACCCGACTGCCGCCGTGGCCACCTACTGCGTCCCCCAATGCGACAGCAACAGCCAGTGCGCGGGAGGCAACTGCAACCTGTGGTCGACCTACTGCGAGGCCACCGGAGCCGGCAAGCGGACGGGCGAGCCCTGCACCGCTGACAGCCAGTGCGAGTCAGGGGTCTGCCTCACCGAGTACGACGCGGGCTTCCCCAACGGGTACTGCCTGAGCTTCTGCAACACCTCCACCAGGCTCTGCGGCGGCGACGGGGTCTGCTTCGTTGAGGGCACGACCGACGGGCTGTCCTACTGCTACGACGGATGCACCACGGCCTCGAGCTGCCGGACCAGCGACCTCTACACCTGCCTGTCGGGCACGGACGGCCAGGTCTGCTTCCCCAGTTGCGGCACGACCGGCGAGAGCTGCTCGGTCAACGGCGACTGCTGCAACAACTACTGCGGCTTCTGGACCGACATCTGCAACTAAGGGCACCTCGCCGAAGGCACATGTTTCGTTGCAGGCCCCCTGAGGGCTTGATTACCTTTCAGCACGCGGCGCTTCGGTCACGTCCGGCGCGCCTGCCAAGCCTCCCCAGTCTCCTGCCCCCCCTTTCCTTATCTACCCTCCCGGAGGAACAACTATGGGCCAGACCGACATCCGCGCCGCCCTTGAAGCCGTCCCCTACCCCGTCACGGTCGTCACCGTGGGGCGGGGGGGGTGGAGAACGGTCTGACTGTGTCCTGGCTGAGCCAGGTTTCGTTCGAGCCGCCGATGATCATGTTCTCGGTGGACAAGAAGCATTACAGCGAGGAGCTCTTGCGCAGCACCCGCACCTTCGTGGTGAACGTGTTGGCCGAAAACCAGGTGAAGCTCGCCGGACACTTCGCCAAGCAGGCGATGGCGGGTGAGGACAAGCTCGCCTCGGTGGCGACGCGCGAGGCAGACAGCGGTGCGCGCATCCTCACCGACGCGCTCGCCTGGCTGGACTGCGAGGTGGTGGCCCTCCACCCCACCGGCGACCACTTCATGGTGGTCGGCAAGGTCATCGCGGCAGGCGTGCAGCACCGAGGGCCGGCGCTGACCACCGCCTCGGGGATGCGCTACCGGGAAAGCAAGCCCTAGCAAGAGAGCAGCGGGCCGCCTGGTGCTGGGGGCGGAGGCGGAGGGCGAAAGGCGTGCTGAAGGTCGCCATCGTGGGTGCTGGGCCGGCGGGCTTCTTCGCTGCCGCGGAACTCTTGCGGAAGGAGGGGTGCGCGGTCGACGTGTTCGATCGCCTGCCCGCTCCGTTCGGGCTCGTGCGGCACGGAGTGGCGCCCGACCACCCGGCCATCAAGTCGGTCACCGAGCGGTACGATGCTGCGGCGAAGGGTGCCGGCGCCCGGTTTCGGCTCCTTGGCAACGTGGAGGTCGGGAGGAGCCTCGCGCTCGATGAGCTGCGCGAGCGCTACCACGCCGTGGTGTTGGCTTACGGCGCGCAGTCGAGCCGGCGCCTGGGCATCGACGGAGAGGACCTCGCGGGGGTGTATTCCGCCTCGGAGTTCGTGGGCTGGTACAACGGCCACCCCGACTGCGCTGCCGCCGGCTTCGACCTGTCGGCCCGGCGCGCGGTGGTGGTCGGCGTGGGCAACGTCGCCCTCGACGTGGCGCGCATCCTCCTCAAGCCGCTCGCAGAGCTGGCCCGCACCGACATCAGCGACCTGGCGCTGAGCGCCCTGGCCCTGCGGGACGTGGAGGAGGTCGTGCTGCTGGGACGTCAGGGCCCCGCCCAGGCGGCTTTCACTCCGCCCGAGCTCGCCGAGATGGCACAGATCGACGGCGCCGACCTGGTCATTGCGCCCGAAGATCGCGAGCTCGACCCCGAGACCGATTCCCGTGCCGCGAGAGGCACGCTCGACCCTCTGGCCGAGCGCAAGCTCAAGGCGCTCGCCCGAGCCCAGCCTGCCCCGCGCCCCGGGCGGCGGATCGCCCGGGTGCGTTTCTGGACCTCGCCGGTGGAGATCGTCGGCCGGGGCCGGGTCGAGGGAGTGCGCGTGCGCCGCAATCGCCTGGTCCGGGGGCCCGACGGCCTCGGGCGCCTGGAGGCCATCGGCCAGAGTGAGCTCGTCGAGTGCGGGCTGGTCTTTCGCTCCATCGGCTATCGCGTGCAGGCGTTCCAGGGGGTTCCCTTCGACTCCGCGGCGGGCGTCGTCCCTCACCGCCACGGGCAGGTGATGAGGGAGGGGGTACCCGAGCCGGGGCTGTTCGTCACCGGCTGGGCCAAGCGCGGCCCCCGCGGAGTGATCGGCTCCAACAAGCCCGATGCCCAGGAGACTGCGCGCTGCCTGCTCGAGGCCTACCACGCCGGCGCTCTGCCCCCGCCGCGCTGCGGCCAGGACGTCGAGGCGCTGCTCAGCTCGCGCAAGGTCCCCTTCGTCAGCTACCCCGAGTGGCAGCTGCTCGACTCGCTCGAGGTCGAGGCGGGCCGCGCCGCAGGCCGCCCGCGCCGCAAGTTCACCGACGCGCCGTCCATGCTCCGAGCGCTCGCCGAAGGCGACCAGGGCGACGCGGAGCGCGCGGGTGGCGAGTAGACTCCCGGGTGGAGGTCCCCGTGGACACCCGCACCGACCAGTGGCTGCAGAACCTGCAGGACGAGCGCGATGGGGCGGCGCTCTATGAAGGGCTTGCGCGCCTGGAGAAGAACCCCTCCCGCGCCGCCAGCTTTCGCGAACTGGCCCTGTCCGAGCGCCGCCACGCCGCCTTGTGGGCCCGCAAGCTCGAGACCCAAGGCGTCGCCCTCCCGCCGGAGCGGACGACCGCGCGGGTCCGGCTCACGCTCTGGCTCGCGAAGCGGCTGGGAACGCCCGCGGTGCTGCCCCAGGTCGTCGAGACCGAGCGCGTGGACGCGGACAAGTACGCTCGCCAAGGCGCGGAGGCTGCCGACCTGGTGCGGGAGGAGCGCGAGCACCGCGAGGTGCTGACGGGGATGCGGGCAGTGAGCAGCGGCGCTGCCGACGAGAACGCCGCCTCCAGCCTCATCGTCAACCGTGAGCGCTGGCACAAGGGTGGGCGCTCGGGCCTGATCCGCGCGGCGGTCTTCGGAATGAACGACGGGCTGGTCTCCAACCTGTCGCTCGTGCTCGGGGTAGCCGCGGCGGG
>JACRCT010000605.1 GCA_016218885.1 Deltaproteobacteria bacterium
AGGACCTGGCTGATGAGGTCGCGCGCATGGAGCGTACGCTCGAGGCGCTGCGGGACTGCCCTTCGAATACCGACCGGAGCGGCTTCCGCCTCATGGAGAACCCGTTCTTCCTAAAGCTTTGCCCGCGCCTGATGTTCAATCCTGATGACGTGGGCCTTGTGCCGGGCATGTACTTGCCGCTCGACTACTGGCGACTACTCGAAACCGACGAGACACTTGTCGGGCGAGGTGGTGGCCATCTACTTACCTTCGACAACGTCGGTCGCTACCTCGACAACACGAACTTCGTGGCTTTGGTAGAGAAGGCATGGATCGGCACGACGGCCGCGCAATCGCGAGTCTTGGGGTCGGTGATCCGCAACGTGCTAGAGAGCGGTCGCGCTCTGACTCTTGCCGTCAAGACCGATACCAGGGCCCGTCCGGGGAGCAACTGATCGACCAATCGCCGCCTGCCATACGCGGCTTCGCATTATTGGCGGTTCGCCATGACGGTTCAGTTCCAGGCCAACCCTCCGTACGACGGGCTTGTTGCAAAGGTGAAAGGCACGTTTGGCCCTCACTGGATCGAGAAGCAAAGGCTAGTGCCACTCGAGGCCAGGCATGTCGTCGTCCGGTGGTTGGACGAGTGGAATGCCCTTCCCGAGAGGCTCTTTGCAGAATCGGAGGTTGAGGTGGCGGAGAGCCATCTGTCGGGGCAGGCACAGGAACTTGTCGCCCTTGGCTGCGATCTCACCACGCTCGGCGCGAGTGGTCCGTTGCCTTCGAAACTGAGAAACCGCCTGCGCGATCATAGAGAATACCAAGGAGCAAGGTACGAACTGGCTGTCGCCGCGATGATCCAGAGATGCGGGCTCCCGATCCGATGGCACCCAGACAAGTCCATCCCCGAATGGCGAATCTATGCCGCCCGGGGAGGTCCCGAGTTCTTTGCAAGTATTCCTGGCACTCAGGTCAGGGTGGCGGTGGAGGCGAAGAGCCGCCATCGGCCGGGGGCGCTCAACGTCGAGGGCACGCTCGACACGGAAGCCTACCTCGCAGATGTCGGACATCTTCTCCATGCCGCCGAGCAGAAAGATACCCAGGGCTGCCCCTTGATCGTCTTCATCGACCTCAACCTTCCGGACCGCCCCGATGTCGAGGGCAAACCAGCTTGGCTGCATCAGATCGAGGTCTTGATGAGCGCCTACGATGGCCCCGAGCGCAGTGCTGGCTTCTGCCTGGCTGTGTTCACAAACTTCGCATGGCACTTCGCTGGCCAGACGTCGGTGCTTACACGTCCTCCAGCGAGTCTCCATGTGCCAAAGCGCTCGCTGCGCGAGCTCAAGTACCCAACTCTGGTGGATCGGATTCACCGTGCTCTCGAAGGGTACGGCGTCCCGTCGTCCGAGGGCGCGCTACTTCAAGGGTAGTGCCGTAAGCGAGGGCAGATTGACATCGCCAGAGGAGCGACGCGACGGCGACCCTTCTCGCAGCCATGTCGCCGACCACAGAACCCCCCCCCTGTTCTTTACTGGGTAAAGCAACCGCTTCGAGGCCACTCCTGAGTTTGTGAGGCGCCTCCGGCACCTGCCGGTGCGGCGAAGTAGACTGGTGCGGTAATGCCCGCCTGGCCCCAAGCCCACCGCCGCGTCCCGGCGGTCACCACGCAGTTCGATCACCTGCTGAAGGACGCCTTCACGGCCATCTTCCCCGGGGGTTCGTCCACCGGCACCTTCTACGCGCCGCGGGGCAGGGGCTTCTACGAAAAGGGCGTGCAGCCCGACTTCGTGATGCCCGACGGCCGCTGGGTGGACTTCAAGCTGCACGTCAGCTACCGGGAGAAGACCGACGTGGCATGGAAGCCTTCGGCGCTCTACACCTCGCTGCGCAAGTACATCGACCATCCGGACAACAAGCCGGGCGGCTTGGTAATCGTCTACCGGCACCGGCACGGGGCCATCGCCGACGTCGTCTTCCCCATAACGCGGGGCAGGAAGGCGCTGGTGAGGGACGCGGCGGACTTCGGCAGGCTGATCAACCTCGTGGACGTGCGCGTGGTCTACCCGAAGATGAAGGCGGCGGGGCTGGAGCGGATGATCGAGGCCATCGAGAGGCTTTGAAGGGCTGGGGCATCATGTGCCGGCAGGAGGCACTTCATGCCCGACAGCGACATCGTCGTCACCCGCGACATTCTCTACGAGCAGGTCTGGAAGCAGCCCGCAGGCAAGGTGGCGGCGACCTACGGCCTCACCGGGACCGCACTTGCCAAGATCTGCAAGAAGCTTGGCGTCCCGGTCCCTGGCCGCGGCTACTGGGCAAAGGTCCGCGCTGGCCACTCACCCCGAAGGCGGAAGCTGCCGCCGCTCGGTCTCGGTCAGCCCAAGGAACACCGAATCCCGGCGCACCGCGCTCACCGGCGGCAGCAGCAGGCTGCGATCGACCTGCCCGAGGCGCCGCTCATCGTCGTGCCTGACGAACTTCGGAGCCCTCACCCGCTGGTGCGGGGCTCGGCCCCGATCATCCGTAGGGCAAAACCCGGTCGGTACGCGTTGCCGCACCCGGAGAAGACCGCGGCCTGCCTCAACATCTGCGTGACGAAGAAGTCCATCACCCGCGCCCTGCTGATCATGGACACGCTGATCAAGGCGCTCGAGGTGAAGGGCCACCGGGTCGAGGTCACGGAGCCGAAGCACTCGGGCAACGGCGATTCGTACGGCACCGACAGCCGCACGCTCCTCCACATCGGCGACCAGGAGTTGGAGTTCGACCTGCGCGAGCAACTGGAGAAGCAGCCGGGGAGGTTCTTCATCTACCAGACCTACAACTTCGTCGGGACAGGGCGCCTGACTCTCCATCTGCACGCTTGGGGCTCGGGCGTGCGCAACCAGTGGCGGGACCGGCCCACCCAGCGGCTCGAGGATTGCCTCGGCGACTTCATCAGGTGTGCGGTTGCTGCCGCCGAGCAGCAGCGACTCGCCCGTGCTGAGTGGGCCCGGGAGGAGAAGATCGAAGAGGCGCGCCGCCAGCGAGAAGCCGAAGAACAACGCCGTCGCGAAGAGCTTGCGCGTCGGAATGCGGAAGTAGAGCGGCGTGCGGAGGACTGGTCGAAGGCCCGGCGCATCAGGGAGTGCTTGGCGGCGGCGACCGCCCGGGGCATTACAGCCGACTGGCTGGGGTGGGGCGCGACGCGAGCCGAAGAACTGGAGCGAAAGGCGCTCTGCTAGCCTGGATTTCCACGCTTCGGGATCGGCCTAGCGTCCGCCCAAGTCCTCGCTTGCCCGTTCGCTCGGAGCGGCAGTGGTGCGGGGCCGGAGGCGCGACCTTCGTCTTGGGGAGCACGGTCGTGGAAGGTCTGCCGATTCTGGTGGAGTGTGGGCAGAGCCCGAACACCAAGGGCGTCCACCCAGTCTGCAGCCCGGTGCTCGCTCTCTAGCCCAACCTTCGCAAACCTGAGCCCCTTTTCGCTCTGGCCGCGCAGCGGTGGGAGCGGAGTCGAGGGACCCCCTCGACTCCGGGGCTCGTACTGCTCGCCCCTCCGCTCGGGGCGAACGGAATCTCTCGAGTCATGTTCAGGATGGTATCCACTCCCCAGTAATCGCTCGCCGGCTAGTTGAAGGATCCGAAGCTTGGCCGCCCGGACTTCTTGAGGAAGAGGCGAGGCAGTTGATTTCTTGCCAGCCCAGGCGATGACCACACGGCCCTGCGCCCTCTCGGACTGCGCTGCCGGCCGGCGGGCTTTGAGCTCTCAGCTCGTTCCAGGGGTGACTGGGCCGCCCGACGCGCTCATTCCTGCACCTCGCAGCGGCAAGCTCCATCGACGCCGCTCGGGCGTGCGCCTACCTGCGCGGAATCACGCAACGCAGACCGAAGGAGGGCTGTGTCCGCGACGGGGCGGAGTCCAGAAGCAGGGCGAGCACTCCTGACCATGGGTCGCGCCAGCTGCCGCCTCGCAACGTGGCCGCGGGAAGCCCGGCCGTCGCACCGCTGTTCCCGTAGACCTTCGACGAGACGTTGGCGGTCCCTCCCCCATATCCGGCGGGCCATGCGCCTCCCGGCGTCGACGTTGCGTCTCCTACACCCGGATACCACTCGTCGGTCCACTCCCACAGGTTCCCGATCATGTCCTGAGCGCCCCATCTGCTCATGCACTGGGGCGACGCGCCGGTGTCGGTTCCCGTCCCGGCCCCGGTCTTGCTGCACAGGGTCGCGAGGTCCGGCGTCCCCATCGCTGCCGCGAGCCACTCGCTCCCGCTCGGCAACCGCTTCCCACCCGCGCGGCACGCCTCACTCGCCTGGAACCACGTCAGAAACGCGCTCGGCCTGACCGCCACCTTGCTCACCGCATATAGCGGCGCAGTCCATTTCCCCGTGTCCGGGAAGGTGTTCGGGTAGTCGTCTGCGGACGCGCCGTACTGGGTGCCGGTCCCCGTGGCGGCGTCCCAGACGCTCGCTTCGTACCGGTCCGCCCAGAACGCGGTCGCCCCCGCTCCGATCTTGACGACCTCGTCGACGCCCTTCTTGCACAGCACGATGTCGGTCGCCGAGGGGTCCTTCGTGTATCCACTCGGACAGTCGGGGTCTGCGTTCTGCAAGGCTGCGATCTCGCTCGTCAGCGCTGTGTTCGAGGTCTGCAGGTCGGTGATGGTCTGCTGCTGGGTCGCCACGGTGGTCTGAAGCGAATTGATCGCCCCCGCGAGCGCGTTGAAGTTTGCATTCACGGCAGCGGCCGACAGAGGGTCTCCCGCGTTGAAGGAGGTCACCGTCACGTTCGCGAAGACCACCGCCCCCACTGCCAAGAATGCCGGGACGCCCGCGGCCATGGCCGTCCACCTGAGCCACAGCGGGAGCCGCGTCGACTTCACCTCGGTGCTGCTCGACAAACCGTTCAGTTCGCTCATCTGAAGCTCCTTACGGCCCGAAGGCGCAGCCGTTGTCAAAGTGGTCGTCATCGAAGACGCAGTGCCTGGGACCGGAATCTGGCGCTCCGGCGTCGCCCTCCGCCCCGGCATCAATCCCCGCCCCTGCATCAATCGCTACCCCTGCATCACTCGCGGCGCCGGCATCGGGAGCCTCTGCGTCCACGCAGATCCCGGCGGTACAGACCTGCCCCGAAGGACAGTCGGCCTGGGTCCGGCAGGACTGCAGGGGCACAGGCGAGGTGCAGGAGCCGAGGGTGAGCAGGGCCGCCACCACGACCGTGCGCGCCGCGAGTCTCAACGCTGTTCGACGAGCTGGCATGTCGCTCCTTCGAGCCTCGAAGGCTCGGGCTGTCGGCCTGTGCCCGTCTCTACGGACAGGCGTGGCCGGCCGGCGATCTATTTCTTCCGAGCACTGGAAGCGGCCGCCCACCGCGAGCGCGGGGCAGTCCGCGGTCCACGACGGAGCGATGGCCGCCGGGCTCTCCTTCGGTTCGGCAGTCGCCGTCAGCGAGCAGCCGCGCCTACGGCTTCGAGAGAGCGCTCCGGAACTGGGTCGTGCACTTGCCGAACCCCTCGCGACCATTGACGGCGACGCCTTGTTCGTCTCGTCGACGAATTGGCCCGTGCAACCTGTGGCCGCGTTGTAGGGGACCAGGTTGATCTGGCTCTTGGTCCCACCGGAGTTGTAGTTGAGCTGCCCCGTCCAGGTTGCAGTGAAGTCGCCTACCGGGAGAGCCGACCCGCGACGGGGCTCGTGAACGTCACCGCGGTCGGGCACGTCAGGACGAGCTCGTCGCGATCCGTGCCATCGACGGCCACGATGTCCACCGCGCTCCCGGCGCCCGGCGTGAGGTTCGCAATGATCGCGCGCGGGAGCGGGGATCATGGCTCCGTCGCTCAAGAGGTCCGCGCGAGAGCGGGCGGCGAGCCGGTACTCACTGCTGAATTGCAGCGCCTGGGTCGGACCCGTTCGGAGTGTGCAGGCACGGCATCTCCGGTTCGGCCTCGCGCCCAAGCACGGGAGCGCGCAGGCGAAGCGGAGGCGTCAAGTGCACATCCGGAGCCGCGGGGAGACGACCCGGCGCTGCCGTGACCTCTTTGCACGCGGGTCGCGTGGGAAAGAATGGACCCGATACCGACATCGTCCCGAGCGCGGGAATCATCACCTCCCGTGAAATAGGGACACGAAGGGAGATCTCCTCCACCATTGAGCCGGAATACTGGCCAGCAAGCCACCCCCGATAATAGATGGTGATTCGCTCGCCTTTCCGGTACAGCGCCGCCGCCGCCCATGCTCGTTCGGCTGGTTGTTCCGCTCCGAGGTGCCATTGGGGTGGCATCCACTTCTCCCACAACGGAGTCCAGGCGTAGGCCGCCTCGTCGGGATCGCTGGGCAACTGCCTGGCTGCGGTGTCGCAGACGATGCCGAAGGCCGCCTCCCCATGCCCCGATTCTGTGTGGCTCGCAACCCGGTGGAGTGACACTCGGCGTGCCGCAGCCGAGCCTTCGTGCCACGCCTTTCGCAACGAAAGTGAGTCGACACACAGCACCGTCTCCTCGCTCCAAGGTTCCTCCCCGAAGAAGAGGCTGGAAAGCCAGCCAGCTGCGTTGCCAGAACGGGTTTCCATGAAGCAAGTGTCCACATCGTCGGGGATGCCTTCGGGTCGGGTCGGCATCAACGAGGACTCATGGGCCCTACAGCCCAAACCCAACAGCAAGGCCGACGAGGCGATGGCAACCTGCCTCGTGAGTGTCTGATTCATGAGTGGCGCGTCGGACAAGCGGTTAGCCTCCCGGATTCCTAGGGCGAATACTTTATCCGTTGCCGTTCGATAGCACCCGGTAGCTTCGTCTGCCCCGCAAGCGCGTCGGTCCCCGGCAGACGCCGCCCGCGCCTGTAGTAGTCTCGCCACCTCTCCGGCCAGGACCACAGTCCATGATCCGTTCTCTCGCCGCGCTCCGCGCTTCCTCCCTTGCGTTGGCTCTGCTCGCCGCCTGCAGTGAGCGGGCGACCCCGACGCCCACCCTCGCTGCCCAGGCGTCGTTGAGCGGGCAGCGCGCCGTCCTGGGGGATGAGCGCGCCCTCGGCACCCCAGTGGACGGACCCGCGGCGGGCGACCAGGCCGCGCCGGCCGTGGCTTGCAGCGGAAGCGCCATCGACGCCGTCTGCCTGACGGTCTGGCAGGACGCCAGGAACGGCCTGGACACCGACATCTTCGGAGTGATCGGCCCCCTCGACCTCGTGAGCACGCAGTTCGCCCCGATGGCCCCGATCGCCGTCAGCGCGGCGACGAGCGACCAGTCGACGCCCACCGTTTCCTGGAACGGGACGCAGTTCATCGTGGCATGGGCCGACTCCAGGGGCGGGAGTGGCTCGGACATCTACGCGGCGCGCGTCGGCGACAACGGCACCGTGCTGGACCCCGACGGCATCGTCGTATGCACCAACGCCGGCAACCAGTCGCACCCCGCGGTCGCGTCCAACGGGACCTCGAGCTTGATCGTCTGGCAGGATGACCGCAGCGGCTCGTACTCCGACATCTACGGGATGCGCATCGGCTCCGACGGCACGCTCCTGGACGGCGCGAGCATCGCCATCAGCACCGCGCCACTCGACCAGGTCGCCCCGGCGGTCGCCTCCGACGGCACCGGCTTCCTGGCGGTGTGGCAGGACAAGCGGGACTCGGGCAATCCGCACATCCATGGCGCACGCATCCGAGCGGACGGGACGGTCCTGGACGAGCAGGGCATCGTCATCAACACCGAGGCGGGCTACCAGCAGGCACCGACGGTCACCTGGGGCCGGCAGAACTACCTCGCGGTTTGGAGCGACAACCGGAACGTCTCCACGACGGGCATTGACGTGTTCGGAGCCTTGGTGGACCCGACCAGCAGCGCGGTCTCCGGGGTGGCAGCCATCGGCGTTGGGCTCTCGAGCGACGACGCGCCCAGCGTGACGTGGCAGGCCGCTCAGAGCACCTTCCTGGTGGTCTGGCAGAGCGGCGACGGGTACGAGACCCTCCAAATCCATGGAAGGCCGGTGAGCGATTCCTTCGCCGATGTTTCGGCCGGCGACCTGATCGTCATCAACTCCTCCCTCGGGCTCCACAGCGCACCCGCCGCGAGCGGCGCGCTGGTCGCCTGGATGGACGACCGCAGCGGACCGAGCGACATCTACGGGACCCGAATCAAGTTCTCGGCGGCGATGGACCCCGAGGGGGTGCTCCTGAGCATCGGCAGGAACACCGAGGCCAGCCCGTCCGTGGCCTGCGACGCCGCGGGCGCCTGCCTCGCGGTCTGGCAGGACACCCGGAGCGGCACCACCGACATCTACGGCGAGCTCCTGGACGCGACCGGCGCCCCGACCGGCGAGCCCTTCGCGCTCTGTGCTGCCTCGGGCAACCAGCGCTCTGCGACCGTGGCCTGGGACGGCGCCCAGTTCCTGGTCGCCTGGGCCGATCAGCGGGACTACTACACGGCGGTCTGGGCCCGGCGGGTCGCCGTCGGCAGCGGCGCGACCCTCTCCGCCGAGTTCCTCGTCCAAGCGTCCAGCTACTTCCGAGGCGCACCCGCCCTGGCCTGCGACGCGAGCACCAGGACCTGTCTCGTCGCCTCGTCGGGCTACGACTCGGACACCTCCAGCTACGCGCTGGACGTCGACAGGATCGTGGACGGAGTGTCCGGCGCCAGCGTGGCGGTCCCGGCGCCGGCCGGCGCGCAGCACAACCCCGCCCTCGCCTGGGGCGCCGACCGCTTCCTCCTGGCTTGGGAGGGGTACTCGGGCAGCGATCCCCGCGTGCTCGCCGCGCGAATCCTCAGAGACGGGACGCTGCTCGACTCGAACCCCATCGCGCTGCTCGAGACGGCCGTCGACGGCGCCGCGCAGACCGTCCCCGCGGTGGCCTTCGATGGTACCGACTTCGTGCTGGTCTGGCAGGACGCGAGCGCAGGCGCGACCAACCTCTACACCCGGCGCGTGAGCGCGGACGGGACAGCGCTCACCAGCAGCCGCGCGGTGGCGGCGTCCGGCGACCTTCAGAGCCTCCCCGCCCTCACCTGCCTTGCGACGGAGTGCCTCGTCGTCTGGCAGCAGGAGGCCAGCGGCAAGACCGCCCTCGTGGGCGCGCGAATCGCAGGAGACGTGACGCTGGAGAGCGGGCTCGCCATGGCGGCCGAGGTGACCAGCCTCGCAGGCAAGTCCCTCGCCCGGGCCGGCGACCGCGGCGCGCTCGTGGCGTACCAGCGCTTCGCCTCCGAGGCCTGGGGCGCCTGGGCGTTTGCGCGGACCCTGGGCCTCGACGCGAGTCCGGTGGCGGAGAGCGGCAGCGCGACGCTGGACGAGGACGCCACCGAGGTCGAGCTCGCCCTCTCGGCCTCCGACCCCGACGGCGACCCGCTCACCTTCAGCCTCTCGTCGCCCCCGTTGCACGGCGAGGTGCAAATCCGCGGGGACAAGGCGTACTTCACGCCCGACGCCGACTCCCACGGCGCCGATCACTTCCGGTTCACGGCGAGCGACGGGCTGGTCGCCTCCGAGCCCGCGACCTTCGCCATCACGGTGAGCCCGGTGAACGACGGACCGACGACCTTCGCCATCACCGCGACCGCTCTCGAGGACCGGCCGACGACCTTCGCCCTGTCCGCGGCTGACGTCGACGGCGACTCCCTGGACTTCACCGTCGCCACCCAGCCGGCACACGGCACGGTGACCCTCGCCGGTGGCCAGGCGACCTACACCCCGGCGCCCGACTACTCGGGCAGCGACCGCTTCTCCTTCGTGGCCTCCGACGGCGTCGCGAGCTCGGACGCCGCGACCGCGACGCTCTCCATTGCGCCGGTGAACGACGCTCCGGTGGCCACCCCGCAGGCCCTCGAGGTCGTCGCCGGAGCCGCGGTGACGATCACCCTCTCGGCCAGCGACGCCGACGGCGACGCGCTCAGCTTCGCCGTGGCCTCTCAGCCCCGCCACGGGACGCTGGTGGGCCCGCCCCCGAGCCTCACCTACACCGCCGACTCGGCGGCCGAAGGGCCCGACAGCTTCACCTTCACCGCGCGCGACGGCTCGGCCCCGTCAACGGCGGCGCCCGTCCAGCTCACCCTCTCGGGCCAGGGCGCCGGTGACATGG
>JACRCT010000612.1 GCA_016218885.1 Deltaproteobacteria bacterium
GCCGGCTCGGACCGGGGATGCCGTTCGTCGAGGTTCGGGGCGGCTGGCATGCCGATCCCCGGCTCGACAACTTGCGCGGAGCTCTCTTGGGGGGAGCCTTGAACGCCGGGTATCGCATCGAGGGTCCATAGGAGCCTGCTCTACCGAATCGCCGGGACGAAGGAGCGCATCGAGGTCCTGGCCGTCCGCCATCAACCAGAGGCGGGCTGCTCGTGAGGCTGCCGGGCGGCGCTTCTTGCCTTCGCCGCTTCGGTTCGATTTGAGCCGTCCCCGGGCCAGCGGCCATGACCACCCACGGCCGCTTGAGCTCTGGGCAGCCTGCCGAGCAGGCCGTCCACCAACGCGTGGCTGAGGTGAGCCCGCTTCGCCTGGACGAGGACTCGGGGAGATTGAGATCAGCGGATCGACGTGGTCGCCGCCGCTCTCGGACTAGGGGTGGGTGCCCACGGTGCAGGCGGAGCCGGGGCTCGCCCGCCGGCTCGGACCGGGATGCCGTTCGTCGAGGTTCGGAGGAGCCTTGAATGCGGGGGTATCGTGTCGTCGATGCCTATCGGGCGCGCGAGAACGGCAGCGGTGGGGTGCGTTGACCGGAGCGCGACGCCAAGGCTACCTTGCGAGGATCGCAAAGTTCGAAAGAGGACGGCCGATACCGAGACAACGCCGCCTTGCAGACCGCGGGGACCACACTATGGCGCAGGGGACGTTTCCCAGGGTTTCTGCCTACCTCAAGGGCCTTCCAAAAGGGCTCGAGAGCTATCCCGAATGCAAGGCCAAGGGCGCTGCGATGCGCAACTTCATGCTCGGAGCTGTACCGCCCGAGCGGCTGACCGGGCTCGATCTGCCTGCCCCGATACTCTCCTTGTTGCACGAGCCGCCACTGAACAGCGACTGGGTTCCGGAAGTATCGATGTGGGCGACCTTGATTGCCGTTCGCGAGATCCTCGGCTTCGACGACGACAGCTCCTGGATAGCCTGGTCCGAGCGCAGGAACACCGAGGCACTCAACAGCCTGGTGCTGCGTCTGGTGATGAAGTTCACGTCGGTGGACCTGTTTCTGCCGCTCTGTGGCCCTTATTGGGGGATGCTCCACAAGGGTTCGCAGCTGAGCGTCGCCGCGCGAGCGAGCCATTCGGCGACCTTCGCCCTCGAGTATCCTCCCGGCCTGTTCAATGAGGAGCTGTCCAGCACCTTGTTGGTGGTGGCGTTCCGCATCCCGCTCGTGCTCGCGAACGCCAAGGACCCGGTCTTGACGCTGGCAAGCTGGTCGCCGACGCGCGCGACCTTTGAAGGCAAGTGGTCGTAGCCGCAGCCTGCCGTCCGCAACCCCGTCCGCAACCCCGTCCGCTACCTCCCGGTCGGCGAAGCCGCGGATAGAGGTTGCCCATGCAAGCTCCTTCTGTGAAGCGGCTGGTATGCTGATCCCCGGCTCGACAACCTGCGTGGAGCACTCTGGAGAGGAGCCTTGAATGCGGGGCATCGCATCGAGGGTCTATAGGAGCCGCGGCCTCGCGGTCGTCGCCGGGCTCGCCTCGTTGCTGAGCGCCTGCGCGCCCGGCCCGGGCACCGAGCAGGACCCGCGGCCCGAGCGAGTGGTTCCCTCGCGCGGGCTCAACTCCGCCCCTCTTCCCGTGGTCATCGAGGGCGAGAGCTTCCTGCCGCTGGCGATCCAGCAGGTCGGCTCTGGCTCCGAGGTGAGGCTCGACGAGGGGTTCCAGGCCTGGCTCGGCGAGAGCCCTCTCGAGCAGCTGCGCTATCGCGACGTCCGGCATCTCGACGGGGTGGTGCCGGCGGGACTCCCGGAGGGGTGGCTCGACCTGAAGGTGCGCAGCCCCCTGGGGCGGGAGGCGACGGTGGCGAGGGCCTACTACTCCTCCTCGCGGCGCTTCGCGCAGCTCGAGGCGAGCCTGGTGGCCAGGGGCTCGCCGGTGGACGAGGGCTCGGCATTCACCGTCGAGGTCCAGGCGCGCAACAGCGGTGAAGCCCCGGCCACGGCGGTGACGGCGATGCTTCGCCTCGAGGGAGACGGGCAGGCGGGGATCGACCAGAGCCCCGCCGCCATAGATCTCGAGGGCGGCGAGGCCGGAGCGCAGCTGTTCCGCCTCACCGCGCAACGCCGGGGCGTCCTTCGAATCGCCGCCACCCTCAGCGGCACCGAGCCGCCCGGCGGGCTGCCCGTGGAGGTCGGACCGATCGCGCCGATCGAGGTCGTCGTCCGCGCCGGGTCGGTGGTCCTGCCGCCCATCCTCGCCGGTTCTCTGAGCGTGACCCCCAATCCTGCGAACGAGGGGCAGACGGTCACCCTGACCCTCATCGTGCAGAACAGCGGCATGACGCAGGTGCTCGACCTGCGCCCCAGCGCTCCGGCGGTCGCCGGAACCTCCAGCGCGGTGCTGCGGTCGGGCCCGGTTCCCGCCAGCGCTGACCTCGACTGCGGCGCCACCCGCGCCTTCGTCTGGACGTACGCGGTCGGCTCGCGCGGAACGCTCCGCTTCACGACGTCGGCGAGTGGGAGCGACGCCACCACCTCCCTGCCGGTCAGCACTGGCAGCGTCTGGTCGCCGACCGCAGTGGTCGAGCTGCCGGCGCTCCTGGCGGCTTCGCTGACGGCCTCGCCGGAGATCGTCAACCTGGGGCAGGTGCTCACGGTCACCGCGACGGTGCATAACCTGGGAGAAGCGATGGCGCAGGGCGTGGCCCCCTCGGTCCCCGGCCTGTCGGGAGTGGGCCTCGCCGACCTGAGCTCGGGGCCGCTGCCGGCATCAGCGGACATCGCTGGCGGGCAGAGCGAGGTCTTCACCTGGCAGTACGTCGGCTCGGCCGTCGGGGACGTGACCTTCCAGGCCGCCGCCTCGGGAGTGGATGCGAACATCGGCGCGCCCGTGTCCAGCGCCGGCGCGACCTCCGGCGCGGTGGCGATCCAGCGGCCCGCTTCGTTGACGGCAAGCCTCGCGGTGCCGGCATCGGCATCGTTGGGACACGGCTTCTTCGTGACGCTCACGCTCACCAATGAGGGAGAGGCCGCGGTGGTCGCC
>JACRCT010000635.1 GCA_016218885.1 Deltaproteobacteria bacterium
CCCCCGTTCGCTGAGCCGCAGAGAGCGCCGCGCCCTCCTGCGGGGCCTGTCATTCCGTCCCGAGGACCGATTCCTGTCGATGGACGAGCTGCTGGCGGAGCTCCGGTCGCGGCCGTCGCCTGGCGCCAGGTCGGTCCTCGCAGTGACCGTGGGCGCGGTGGCGATCGCCCTGGTGGTCGCGCTTCGAGGGCACTTGCCCGCTCCGCAGGTAGAGGGAGATCCGCGCGCTGCGCTCGTCCCAGCCGCGCTCAGCGCCGCCGGGTCCGCCGCGGTGGACACTCCCTCGCAATCCGTGCCCATCGCCTCCGGGCCCGCCGGGGGCACCCCCGACGCCACTGTGCCGGAAGGTGCGCCCGCCGAGGCGCGAACCGCGGTCGAAGCCACGCGACCGAAGCCCCTCACCCCGCGTCGCAACCGCGGCCGTATCGTCCTGCGGGTCCATCCCTGGGCCGAGGTGACCCTCGACGGTCGCACGCTCGGCTCGACTCCCCTTCCACCCGTAGAGGTCGCGCCCGGAATCCACACGGTGCTGCTCGTGAACGGCGAGCTCGGGGCGCGGCGGACCGTGACGGTGCGAGTGCGCGGAGGTAGGGACGCGGAGGTCCGCGTCAACCTGCTCGAGTGACGATGCGACTCGGCGAGCCGCGCCCCCGCGCTGCCGGCGGAAGGCCCCCTTTTTCTGCTCGCACCGGAATCGGAGCTTGGCGCCGCGGTAGATTCTGAGAGAGAAGACCAAAGCCTGATGACGGCTTCAGGGGACAGACATGACCTCGCTCCTCCTCGCGCTCGCCCTTGCAGCCAATGTGCGGGTCGCGGACTCCAATCCCTATCTCGAGGAGGCGCGAAAGCAGTACCAGACTCTCGACTACGAAAAGACGCTCGACCTCCTGAAGAAGGCGATGTCGTGGTCGGGAACGACCAGCGCCGAGCTCGCCGAGGTGCACCTGTTCCGCGGCCTGTGCAACCTGCAGTTGGGGCGCGAAGGCAGCGGACGCGCGGCGTTTCGGGCGGCCCTCCTCGCCGATCCCGGGCTCCAGCTTCCACCGATGACCAGCCCCAAGATTCGGCAGTTCTTCCGGGCTGAAGCCGATCTGCTCGCCGCGCAGACCGCCTCCGTGTCGGCCCCCGAGCCAGCGTCGAGCCCTTCCGAGGCGACGAGCGCCGCGCACTCGCCAGACGCGCCGGTCGCAGCGAGACCACCCGCTCCCCTGACGTCTCCTGCGGCAAGCCCGCATGGGTCCTCGCTGCCGGCGCAATTGCCCCTCGCGTCGACCCCAGCGGAACCGGCGATGACGGCGACCCGAGAGCGCACACGTTGGCCGGCATTCGCCACCCTGGGCGTGGCAGTGGCCGCGGCCGCAGTAGGAGGGGCATTCGGGTACCAAGCCAATGATCTGGCTGGTCAATCCGGCGACGCGGTCTACGCCGACGACCATGTCCGGCTCAACGAACGCGCCCGTGACAAGGCCAGGGTTGCCAATGGCCTGTACGGCGCTGCTGCGGGTCTCGCTGTCTTGGGGGGCGTGTTCTTCTTCGTTTTCTGATGCGAAGAAGCAGTCAGATGCGACTTTCTGCGGCGCGCGGCGTTCCGTAGATGAAGGCGAGGAGAAACGAAATGGTCTTGCCTGCCATGCACACGCCATTGCCGACCCTCACTGCGGCAGCTCTTCTGCTCGCGTGGACGTCGGGCTGCTTCGTTCCGGAGTTGGACCTTGCAGGAAAGGCGTGTGATGACCAGCACCCTTGCCCGATGTCGCTGCTCTGCATTGGAGGAGTGTGCGTCGGCGCCTCGGGCATGGATGCGGCAGCCGCGATCCCGCCGGACGCGACAGCGGTGGCCGACGCCGGTTCAACCGATGCTGCCCAGGCTCCCATCCCCGACGCCTCCCTGACTGGCCCCGACGCCTCCGCGCCTGACCTCGACGCCTCCGCGCCTGACCTCGACGCCTCCGCGCCTGACCTCGACGCCTCCGCGCCTGACCTCGACGCCTCCGCGCCTGACCTCGACGCCTCCGCGCCTGGCCTCGACGCTTCCGCGCCTGGCCTCGACGCCTCCGCGCCTGGCCTCGACGCCTCCGCGCCTGGCCTCGACGCCTCCGCGCCTGGCCTCGACGCCTCCATGGCGCAGCTCATCTTTCATCGCGAGCTCGACGTCGACCTCGGAGATGCCGGAGTTGCAGCAGGGGTCACCGCCGAGTTTGCCTCGCCTCCCAATGGCCTTGCGAGGACCGCCCTGAAGCTGTCCGAACAGAGCATGGCCGGCCCAGGCAACTCGGGAATCCATTGGGATCTCAGCTCGCTGGGCCCTGTGTTCGGAGCCTCGGGCACCCTCGCGTTCACCTTCGTTCCCACCTTCAGCAGCTCTGCCTTCGCGGCCGCCACGTGGAAGATCGGGCTGCTGACGTGCAACGACAACGTCGAGTGGCTCATGACCAGCGCGTTCAGCGGCCAGCCGCGGATGCTCCGCCTGACCGACTCCGCGAGCAACAATCAGTCGTTGATCTCCGGCGCTTGGGAGGCCAACGACACCATCGTCGCGGTGGTCCGCTGGACGGGCTCCGACGTGGAGGTCCTCGCTATCCGCAACGGCGTCTGGCTGCCCAGTTTTTCGCGCTCGACCTTCTCGGGCTTCAGCGTCACGTCGGGGCGGCTCAAGGCCAACTACCAGCGGGTCCTCACCACGGGGGGCGACAGCACCTACTTCATGTACGACCTGCGCGTGTACGACGGGTGGATCTCGGACGAGGAGCTGCGCACCTACGTGTCCAAGAACACACCTCGCCGCCACCTGGTCTACGAGGAAGGCTTCGAGTCCGGCACCTCGGCGGCGGACTGGTCGCTCTCCGTCAACGGTGACCCTGCGAACCTGCTCCTGGCCATGGAATCGGGACGAGCGCGCGAGGGAAACCGGGCGCTCCACGAGAGGCTCGCGGTGGATGGCACCGGTAGCCCCGAATATCGCGCCGAGGTCAACCTCGTCCCGGTGAACCCGAGCAAGGAGCTCAGATTCAACACCGAATACTGGCTCGGCGTGAGCGTTCACCCCGGCGCCCGTCCGGCAGTGCCGCTGGCGGAGTCGGTGTACTACTTCGGCGTCCACATCAACCGGAGCTCCACGGGAGCGTGGACCCAGCCGCCGATCCGCATCGGTACCAACGGCGATCGGTGGTCGGTACGCCTGGAGGCTGGCGACGCATCAGCAACAGGAAGCCCCGCTCCGGTTCCTCGGGCCGACGAGTTCGCGGGCATCGCGCCGGTGGCCTATGACCAATGGAACGACTTCGTCGTGCACTTCAAGCTCTCCGATGGAAGCCAGGATGGCTTCTGCCAGGTGTGGATCAACCAGAGGTGGATCAACGACGACGACGTCGTCTCCAGTCCGATGGTCGACTACCACGGCCCGCTGGGCTACGGGGGGGACGCGCCCTTCTACAAGCAGGGGCTCTACGTGCCTTCGTGGAGCCCGAGCGGCCCTGCGGGAACCACTCTCGAGGCCTGGCACGACGCCTTCCGCATCGGGTCGGACTTGGCGACCTACCCCGACGTCGCACCCGCGCCGTAGGGCTTCGCGCAGGGCTTCAACCTGGAGGGACCATGAGACCGTCGTCCAGATCATTGAGCGCAATGGCCGTCGGCATCCTCTGCCTCGCCAGCGCCTGCGGCGAAGCGCAGCCGGGGTCCAACTTCGACGCGAACTGGGACAGCGAAGACTCGACAGGTCCGAAAGCGCCGGATTCAGGGGTGCCGGGCGACGCCGGCAATGCTGCCCCCGACGCGGGCACAGCCGATCCCGAGGATGCCGGACCAAGCGACTCGGGCCCCGGTCTGCTGTTCCACCGCGAGCTCGCTGGAGACTTGGGCGCCTCTGGGTTCGCCAGCGGCACATCAAGCACTTTCGAGCTGCCGCCCAATGGCTACCCCTACCCGGCACTCCGCCTGAACGAGCAGTGCATGGCCAGCTCCGGCAACTCGGGGATCTATTGGGATCTCGACGCGTTGGGGTTGCAGCTGTTCGGCGCCTCGGGAACCCTCGCCTTGACCTTCGTTCCCGGCTACGGCGACGCGGACTTCGCGGACCCCAGCTATGGGATCAACCTGCTGACGTGCTCGGACCGGGCGGAGTGGCTCATGAACAGCGCCTGGCAGGGCCAGCCGCGGCTGCTGCGGACCCTTGACGCGGCAGGAGGCAACCAGGCCTTCGTCGACAGCGGCTGGCAACGCAACGACACGGTGGTGGCGTTCGTTCGTTGGCGCGGGGCCGCGATGGAGCTTCTCGCGGTCAAGAACGGTGTCCGCGCACCCGCAGCCACTCGGACCGATTTCGCCGGTTGGGACACCTCCTCGCGCCGGCTCAAGGTCAACTACCAGCGCACGCTGCCTTCGGGCGGCGACAGCACCTACTACCTGTATGACCTGCGGGTCTGGGACGGCTGGGTCAGCGAAGCCGAGGTCGACGCCTACGTCGCCAAGAACACGCCGAACGCAGCCGACGCGGGTCAGCCCAGCCCAGGAAAGGATGCCTCCTTCGACGAGCAGAAGGACGCAGGAGACACGACCCCCACGGACGCCGCGGCGCCTGTCGATGCCGCGACCCGCGTGGACGCTGCGACGCCTGCCGATGCCGCAACCCGGATGGACGCCTCGACGCCCGCCGATGCCGCGACGCCGATCGATGCCGGCCGACACAATCTGCTCTTCGAGGATGGGTTTGAAGCAGCGAGCATCTCCAGCAGCCGCTGGTCTCCCAGCCAGAACGGCGACTCCGCGAACCTCGTGCTGGCGACCGATCCGGCGCGGTCCCGAGAAGGAGGTCGCGCGCTCCACGAGCGAGTGCGGCACGACAGCTCCGGCGCGTCCGACTATCGCTCCGAGGTGCACCTCCGCTCCTCCCTGGCCTTCAACACCGACTATTGGCTGGGACTGAGCGTCCACCCCGGCCCCCGGCCGGCCAGCCCCCTGTCCGACTCGATGAACGTGTTCCAGGTGCACGTCGACCGCACCTCCACCGGCGCCTGGGTCCAACCAGCGATCCGCGTGAGCAAGAATGGAGACCGCTGGTCGGTGCGCCTCGAGGCGGGCTCCTCCTCCAAGACCGGCACGCCCTCGCAGGTTCCGACCAGCAATCCCGAAGCCTTCGTGAACATCGCCGCAGTCCGCTGGGACCAGTGGAACGACTTCGTGATGCACTTCAAGGTGTCCAACGGCACGGGGGACGGGGTTTGCCAGGTGTGGATCAACGGAGGGACGCAGCCGGTGGTGAACTACTCCGGGCCGCTGGGCTACGGCGGCGACGGCCTCATGTACAAGATGGGCTTGTACATCCCCGCCTGGAACGGGTCAGCCCCCTCGGCCACGGTCGAGGCCTGGCACGATGCCTTCCGCCTCGGATCTGCGAGCGCGACCTACCAAGACGTCGTTCCGGGGCCCTGAAGCCTAAGCTCGCGGCTCCCCGGCCCGGCAACGCTCAGAGCCAGCTGCCGGGTCAGCCCTCGGGAGGAGCGGCCGAGGGTGGCTCGCTTCGCCCCTCCCGGCACCGCTCGCACCAGGCGGCCTGCGTGACGACCTCGGGATGCGCGGCGAAATAGTCGCCTACTGCGGCGCGATATCCCTCGTCCTCCCGCTGAGCCCCGCACCGGGAGCACAAGGGCAACAAGTTCCGCAGCGCCACGGCTTCGCTCTGGTCCACCAGCTCGACCAGGACCCGCAGCTGCCCTTCGTGGCGGAACGGCGAGGCGACGGCGCGGACGTGCCGCTCCTCGGGGCCGAGCGGGGTGTCGCGCATCAGGACCATGGACTGGCGCACCATCGTCTGGGTCGTGAACGCCTCGGTGATCATCCGCCTGAGCGAGCAGGTCCGGCAGGCCTCGGAGCTGCCACAGCCCGAGGGGCCCACCCTGGCGTTCACACAGCGCAGCAGCTCTCCGCTGGTCCCTGGCCAATGGCGCAGCCCCGACTCCTGCTCGTCGGAGAGCCGCAGCGCCGCTGCGTTGGCATAGCGGACCTTGAGCTCCGGGTCGTAGACCAGGACGGGGGTCTGCAGGGCGTCGAGCGCCTTGGCGAACAGCGTGTCGGGCACGGCCGGGCTCATCGTCGACCCTCGCGGTGAAGCATCCTTCAATTCAAGGGATAGCACGCCGGCACTGTGGTCGCCGCGCCATCACCAGCGTTCCGGCACCCCTCCCTCCCCGAGAGGGCTCGCACCGCGCCACCCCGGTGGTATCGTCGCCCTCGTCGCCAGCGCCAGCCCAGGCGCCCCATTCACGAGGGGAACCGTGAACCTTCGACGCATCTCCCTTGGCTCTGCGGCCTTGACGCTCGTCCTGTGTGCTTGCTCCGACGAGCCGGCGAAGGGAGACCTGTGCGCCGGCGTCACCTGTGCTCCGGCGACCTCCTGCCGAGACTCGGCGTGCGATCCATCGACCGGCGCCTGTGTCTACCACCTGAAGCCAGCGGGGACGACCTGCCGCGCCTCGACCGGCAGCTGCGATCCCGCAGAGCAGTGCACCGGTCGCAACGTGGAGTGCCCCGAGGACTCCCTGGCCCCAGCCTCCACAGTCTGCCGCCCCGCCGCCGGTCCCTGTGATGCCGCAGAGACCTGCTCGGGCACGGGGGGCGAGTGCCCCGCCGATGCCCTGGCGCCGGCGGGCACGCTCTGCCGCGCAGAGGTAGGGGCGTGCGACGTGCCGGAGACCTGCTCGGGAGCGAGCAGCCAGTGCCCCGACGATTCGCGGTTGCCCGCGGCCTCGGTCTGCCGTCCTGCGCAAGGCGCGTGCGATGTCGCCGAGGCGTGCACGGGCGAGAGCGGCGAGTGCCCGGCGGACGTCTGGGTCGCCGCCGCAGCGGTCTGCCGCAGCGCCGCCGGGGAGTGTGACGTCGAGGAGACCTGCTCCGGCGCGAGCGCCCAGTGCCCCGCCGACGCGCTCCTGCCACCGACGCAGGTCTGCCGGGCCTCGGCGCAGCCCTGTGACGCCGAGGAGCGGTGCTCGGGCGCGGACGCGCAGTGCCCGATGGACCTCCTCGAGGTCGCGGGGACCGTCTGCCGGGCCGCAGTCGCACCTTGCGACGCCGCGGAGACCTGTGACGGAACGAGCTCCGGGTGCCCGGCCGACGCGCTGCTGCCTGCGACCACCGTCTGCCGCCCAGAGGCCGGCGCCTGCGACGTGGCCGAGCGCTGCACCGGCACGAGCGACCAATGCCCGCCGGACTCCCTGCTCGCAGCAGGGACGCAGTGCCGGGCCAGCGCCGGAGCCTGCGACGTGGCCGAGAGCTGCGCGGGGACGTCCGCCGCCTGCCCGGCGGACGCCTTCGTGGCCGGCGGAACGGAGTGTCGCGCCTCCGCGGGAGACTGCGACCCGGCGGAGTCCTGCTCGGGGTATGGAGCCCCGTGCCCCGAGGACGCGAGGCACCCCTGGTACGTGACCTGCCGGCCAGCGACCGGCGCGTGCGACCTGGAGGAGAAGTGCGACGGGACCGCCACCCAGTGCCCGGCCGACCAGCATGTCGCCGCCGACACGGCATGCGGGTTGGCTTCGTGCCTGGACGGCGTCGCGACCTCCATGCGGCGGTGCGATGGCCTGGGAACCTGTGGGCCGGCCACGACCACGGTCTGCGCCCCCTACCAGTGCGGCGCCGAGGCGTGCGAGACAGACTGCTCGGTGCCGGCCGACTGCCTTCCCGGCGCCTTCTGCGTCGCCCAGGAGTGCCGTGCCCGAGAGAGCTACATCGAGCGCTGGGACGGCGGGAGCATCGCGGCCACCGGCGTGTCCCTGGCGATCGCCCCGGACGGCACCCGCCACATCGGCGCGGTGCGCGGCCGCGAGCTGGTGGTCTACTCCGACGCACCCGGACAGCCCACCTGGTCGGCACAGAAGGTGGCGGGGTTCGCCACCGATCCCCAGGTGCGGGTCGACCCGTCCGGCGGGCTGCACGCCGTCTGGCAGGAGCAGGGGGAACACCTCGTCCGGTACGGTCGGAAGCAGCCCGGCGGCGAGTGGGCGATCTCCACCGTGGACGAGGGGTTTCGTCCGGCGCTGGGAGTCGACTCGCACGGCCAGCCCCACCTCGCCTACCACGTGTGGGTCGGGTTCGGGTCGGTGAACAAGTACGCGATCCCCAATCCCGCGGGCGGTTGGTTCATCGAGCCCATCACCGCCGGTGGGGGGATGGGCTGCTACTGCAGCAGCGACCCCTCCGCCCACTGCAGCTGCGGCAGCGAGCCCGGCCGACCCCTCGTCGCCATCGGCGCCGACGACGTGGCGCACGTCCTCTTCCCGCGGTTCGCGACCTACACCGGTCTCGAGCTCGCCACCCGGGTCGCCGGCGGCTGGGCCTTCGACGAGGTGGAGTGGCAGAGCGTCCTCGACGGGGCGACCTCCCTGGCGATCGCAGCCGACGGCTCGACGCACATGGTCTACGCCGTCCTGGGCGACCGTCTGCGCAGCGCGACCGATGCCACCGGGGCTTGGACGCGGCAGGACACGACCCTGCCCGCTCTGGGGAGCACCTCCCTCGCGCACGACGGGAGCCGACACCTTTGTGGCTTCGGCCCCGCCCTCTACTACGCCACCGACCGGTCCGGCGCCTGGGTGATCACCACCATCGACGCCGGGGTACGCAACGCCCGCTACTGCTCGCTGGCCCTGGATGCCAGCGGCGCAGTGCACATCGCCTATCAGGAGGGAGACACCGGCAGCCTCAAGATCGCCGAGAACACCTCCGGAGACTTCCAGAGCTCCTATGTGGAGCGGGCCGGGCTCTATGGAGGCCGAGTCGGCTTCGCGATGGATGGAGCCGGGAAGGATCACCTCGCGGCACCACGACGAGCCTTCACCAGTCAGTGGTCCTGGAAGGACTATGACGCCGCCTACTGGACCAATCGGGGCAGCGGAACCCCCGTCGGCGTCCAAGTCAGCCAGGGCTCGAACGTGGTGCCCCGCGTCGTCCTGGGAGTCGATGCACAAGGGGCCGCGCATCTCGCCTTCCATCAAGACGCCTTGGTGTACGCCAGCAACCGCCAGGGGACATGGGGGCAGACTTCTCTGGTCCTGGGGTGGGACCAGGGCCGGGAGTTCGCGCTGGCGCTGACCTCCGGGGGGCTGCCTCGCATCGGGCTGTGCGCCGCGCACGAGGTGAAGTACGCCTCCACCGCCGATGGGAGCAGCTGGCAGAACGAGATCGTCGAGGCCACCGAGGGCACCAACTTGGCGCTGGTGATCGATCCGCTCGGCGCGCCTCAGCTGCTCTATTCCAACGCCAGCGGGCTGCGCCACGCCCACCCCGGTCCCACCGCCTGGACCGCCGAGACGGTCCAGCCCAGCGGCACCTACATGCCCAACTCCGTCGCCGTGTCATCGACGGGCGCGCTGCACGTCGTCTTCTATGGGCAGGGGCTCGTCTACGCCCACAACGACACCGGCTCCTGGCTCGCCGAGCCGATCGCACCCGTGAACGGGGTCAACGTGGGGATCGTGGCGCGGGGCTACAACGAGTTCCCCATCGTCCTCGACGCTCAGGGCCGGCCACGCGTATTCCTGGTCAACGGCGCCGAGGAGCTGGTGGGGCTCGTACGCGACGGCGGTGCCTGGTACGGCGAGGTCTACGATCGCGCCGCCGGTCGGATCGAGGGCATCGGGGCCGCGGCGGCTCCCGACCGAACCCTGCACATCGGCTACATCGCCGAGAACGCGCTCTACCGGGCAGTCGTGCCGGACCGATGAGGCTGACTCGCGCCCGAGGACGCGCGGGCAAAGCCGCCGGCTCCCTCTTCCCGTGAGCTCGGACGGTCAACCGCCTTGATGCAGGCCGACCAGGCGGGTGAGGACAGCGCGGCACTCGACTCCGGATGCACACAGGAGCAGTCTGACCCCGCTACTGGAGGGGGGAGCGCGAGGAGCGGAGAACGTGAATACGGACGCCAGAGCCCGTGAGCTGGCCGAGGCGCCGGTCGGAGGGCTGCTCTGGTCGTTCTCGTTGCCGGCGATCGCGGGAATGCTCGTCTCCTCGCTCTACGTCGTCATCGATCGCGCCTTCCTCGGAAACGCAGTGGGCAAGGAGGCCCTGGCCGGGCTGACGGTGTGCATGCCCATCAGCTTCGCCATGATGGCGGTGGGGATGCTGATCGGCATCGGGAGCGGGGCGCTGGTCTCGATCCGCCTGGGGCAGAAGAAGAAGGACGAGGCGGAGCTGATCC
>JACRCT010000636.1 GCA_016218885.1 Deltaproteobacteria bacterium
CCGAAGGCCCGGTCGAATATGCAAAGCGAGCACGAGCACCGCTACGAACACCATCAACGAGAAAAGGCCATAGAAGCAGTTGAAGAGCATGAGGCCAGGAGTCATGCCCGGAGTGTATGCCGAGTCTTCGCGAGGTGTCGCTCATGTCCAGGCAGACGGTACTCCTGGTAGAGGCCAGGGAGGGCGGTGCCTGCGTGAAGTTCGCCAATGACGCGTGCAGCGATGCTGGGCGGTCTCGCCCCTCGCTGCGAACCGGACTGGGCAGTTCGCTTGCCATGTCACTCGCGAAGGCCCTCACCGGCGGGCCTACCGCCGCGAGTCGCCGACCTCTCCCAGACGGGTCAGGCGCACGCTTCGCGTCGCCCGACCCTGGGAGAGGCTGGGTTGCGCAGACGGCCCCAAGAGTCCACGTGGTCGCAAGGTGGCGAGAGATGCCCCCGAGCCGAGCGTTGAAGAACGAGTGCCCCTCTCCCCGGGAGTGAAACGACCGATGGGAGAGGGGGCAGGGGTGAGGGACTTCGCGAATCCGCCCAGTCGACCCACCCGGTCTCCTCCTCGCGCGCTTGGCCTGTGGAGTGCCGGTGGGCCGGCCCTCGTCGCCATCGCGCCGCGTGGCTGCGTGCCTCTCGCTGGCTCCTCGCCGCCTGGGCGACACCGCCTACCACGCGGACTTGGAGCCCAGGTCGTAGACGAGGGTGAAGCCGAGCCCCTGGAGCTTCTGCGCGGCGAGAGCGCTGCGCCGCCCGCTGCGACAGTAGAGGACGAGCGGCTGGTCCTTGGCGCCCAGCTCTCCCGACCGTTCCAGGACCTCGTGGAGGGGGACGTTCAGGGCGCCGTCGATATGGCCATCGGCGTACTCTGCAGGCGTGCGCACGTCCACCAGACGGGCGCCCTCGTTCACCAGCTTGCGCGCTTGCTGGCCGTCGATTCGGGCGGGGGCGGGACGCGCCAGCCCGTCAGCGTCGGGGCCGGCACGCGCCGGGAGCATCGCTGCCCCAATGGCCAGTGCAGCCAGAACCCCGGCTCCCCATACCGCCGCCTTCCTGAAATCGTGCCGCATCGCGCCGCCTCCGCTCGCCGTTTCTGGTCGGTTGGATGACGAGAGCCATGGTTTGGGTTCTCCCCACCGGCGGTGCCACCCAAGGACGAATAGGTTTGACGCGATTCGTGGAGGCGAAGGAGCCCGAGTGAAGGAGGACACAGGCGGGCTGGCGGTTCTGTGCAGCCCGGAGGGCATCGTGCGCAGGGTGCTTCGCGACGACCGCGGCACCTTCGGTGAGCCTGCGATCGGTCGGCCCTTCATCTCGCTGGCCGCCGAAGAGGGTCGGGCGCAGGCAGCTGCCTTCCTCGCCAAGCTGCACGAGCGAGGGCGTCTCCATGGCTGGAGGCTCCGCCTTGGCGCGGATTCCGGAGCGCTGCGCCTGTGCGGTGCGAGCACTCCTCAAGCCAGCCTCATCATCGGCATGCCCCCCGACGTGCCGGACGAGGCGTTTCTGCGCCAGCTCGCCGGGAGCGGGGAGGACGAGGTGGCGGCCATCCACGCGTTGCTCGAGCCCGGGGTGCAGAAGCCCTGCGTCCCGGTCCTGCCGGCGCAGGCCGACTACGCCGAGCAGGCCCGGCGGGAGAGCGAGCAGAGGTACCGCGACCTCGTCGAGAGCACCAGCGACTGGGTCTGGGAGGTGGACGAGCGCCTGCGCTACACCTACGTCAGCCCGCGGGTCCGCGAGATGCTCGGCTATGACCCGGGCGAGGTGCTCGGCAGAAGCCCTCTCGAGCTGATGCCGGAGGAAGAGGCGAGGCGCCTGGCGCCGCTGGTTTCGGCGACCGTAGCCGAGCGCAAGGCCTTCGAGGCGCTGGAGAACCGCAATCGCCGCCGCGACGGCCAGGAGGTGGTCCTGGAAACGAGCGGGCGCCCGTTCTTTGGCCCCGACGGGAAGTTCCGCGGCTACCGCGGCATCGACCGCGACATCACCGGCCGCAAGCAGGTCGAGGAGGCCCGCTCGCAGCTCCTTGCCCAGGAGAGGCAGGCCCGCGCCGCCGCCCAGCGCCACGCTGCGCAGCTCGACGCCTTGCTCGAGAGCATGACCGAGGGCGTGGCCATCGTGGAGGCCTCCGGACGCGTGGTGTTGATGAACCAGCCCTTCCGGCACATCCTCGGGATCGCTGAACGGCCGGGCGGCTGGACCGTCGACGACTTCCGCGATTTCGACGTCCGGGGCCTGGACGACCGCCCGCTGCCTTTCGAGCAGAGGCCCAGCCGCCGTGTCCTGCGCGGCGAGAGCTTCGCGGAGCAGGAGGTGGTCCTGGTCCGCTCCAACGGCGCCCGGGTTTGGCTCCTGGTCAGCGGCAGCGCGGTGCGCGACGAGAGCGGGGAGGTCGTCCTGGCCATCGTGGTCTTCCGGGACGTGACCCGGTTGCGCGGTCTGGAGCAGGCGCGGGAGGAATGGATCCACATCGTCTCCCACGACCTGCGCAACCCGCTGGCGGTCATCATGGGGCACACGGACAGCGTGCGCCGGCATCTCGGCGCTCTGGGACCTGACCAGCTTGCGCGGGCGACCGAGGCCATCCTCAAGAGCGCCCGGCAGATGAACGCGATGATCCAGGACATGGTGGACTCGGCCGGGCTGGAGTCCGGGACCCTGGAGCTGCACCTGCGGCCGCTCGACCTCGTCCGGCTGGTGTCCGAGGTCGCCGAGAGGGCGGACTTCCTCGACGGTCGCTCGCGACTGAAGGTGGAGGCCGTGGACGAGCCCATCCCGCCGGTGGCGGCGGACCCGGAGCGCCTCGAGCGGGTGGTGGTGAACCTCGTCACCAACGCCCTGAAGTACTCCCCGCCCGAGGCTCCGATCGCGATCCGCATCGGCACCACCGGTGGCCGGCAGGCCATGGTCTCGGTCAGCGATCGGGGTGTCGGAATCCCTCCAGAAGACCTCACCCGCGTCTTCGACCGCTTCTATCGGGCGCGGACCGCCAAGAAGGCCCAGGGGATCGGCCTGGGCCTGTATATCGCCCGGCTGCTGGTGGAGGGGCACGGGGGACGCATCTGGGTCGAGAGCGAGCTCGGCAAGGGAAGCACCTTCTTCTTCAGCCTGCCCTTCGCCTGAGGCGATCTCTCGGGCGTTTGCCATTGAGCCCTTCCGGTGCATCATGTCGGTCCATCTCTCGGACGAGCGGCCCCCGCGTCGCCTTCCTCAAGGGGCATCCATGTCCTTCTCTCCTCGTCGGCTGATCGCTGGCGCCGCGGCGGCGCTGGCCTGCTTCGGGCACACGTTGAGCGCCGGGGCGGAGAGCGCGGCCTGCCTCAACAGCGATCCGGCGGCGTGGCCGCAGCCCTCCAAGCCCTACTTCATGGTGATCCTCGACACCTCGGGCTCGATGGACGCGGTGGTCGGCAACCCGGCCATCGCCTCGAGCTGCGGCTTCGGCACTGATCGCCGCGCCCACGCCCGCTGCGCCTTGCGGCGCTTGGTGGAGGCCTTCGGCGGCGAGGTGAACTTCGGCCTGGCCACCTACCCGCGTCAGCAATACAACTGCGGCGCGACCTGCTACGGCACCTGCCAGTACGGCGACTACCCCAACAACCAGACCAATTCCGGATGCGGTCCTGGGACCGGCGTGAACCGCCGCGGCGCCTTCATCCGGGTGCCGATGCTTCAGGACTCCTTCTGGCAGGTCCCGCCCCCGGCCTCGAACGCCTCGACGCTCCTGAGCTGGGCGGACAACTCCTGCACGGGCAACGTCGAGCTCTTTGCCGACGGCTTCACCCCGCTCAACGGCGCGCTGCGCGACATGAAGCGCTACTTCTCCAGCACGGGTTGGACCGCGCAGGACAACTCGGTCACCTATTCCACCCCCCTCGCCTCGCAGGACCTCGCTGGCAACGGCATCAACGGGAGCACGGGGTGCCGCTCGGTCAACATCCTCTTCCTCACCGACGGCGGCGAGACCTGCGACACCACGGCGGACGCGGTGGCCGCCGCCGCGGACCTGTACAACAACGGCGTCACAGTGGGCGGAAAGACCTTCAAGGTCCGCACCTTCATGGTCAACTTCGCCGGAGCCGGCATCTACGAGTCCAATCAGATCGCCGCGGCGGGCGGCACGGGCACGAGCCTGCTGGCGAACAACGAGACCGAGCTGATGACCGCGCTCTCCAACGTCGTTCAGGGAGCCATCAAGCCCGAGGTCTGCGACAACGATGACAACAACTGCAACGGCTGCACCGACGAGTCGTTCCGCCACTACTGCAACGTGGGCCAGACCTGCTGCGCGTGGTCGAACACCGCACAGCGCACCACTTGCCTGAGCCAGTACACGGCGACCATCACCCCGGCGACCCCTGGTGGCGATCTGTCGAAGCTGCCCTGCATCACGGCGGCCCAGGGCGCTCAGCCGGCGAGCTGGCTCTGCTTCAACCCGGGCGACTCCTGCGACGGCGCGGACAACAACTGCGTCGCCGGCCCCGACGAGAGCTGTGGCGCTGGCAGCACCACCTGCACCGTGTCCCCTGAGGTCTGCGACGGCTGCGACAACGACTGCGACGGAATGGCGGACGACGGGGTGGCGCCCATTCCCTGCGGTCAAGCCTCTCCGGGCAACTGCGTGGGCACGGTGAGCTGCTCGCCGGCGATCGCCGTCCCGATCGGCGGCTGCGTGGCCGGCCGGGGTTGGGGGACCTGCTCCAATATCCCAGCCGCCGAGGACTGCGACGGCGCGGACAACGACTGCGACGGGTTGGTCGACGAGGACGTTGCGCCCGTACCCTGCGTGCCCGCCGGAACGCCCCCGAACCTCGACTACGGCCCCAACAGCCAGTGCAAGAAGGGGGTGCAGGCGTGCGGCAGCAACGTGTGCAGGGGCTTCATCGCCCCCTCGTCGGAGGTGTGCGACGGAATCGACAACGACTGTGACGGCGTGGTCGACGAGCACTCCTCGGGCGCTGGCCAACTCTGCGGCCTGAGTATTTCTGAATGCTCGGCGGGGGTGATGTCTTGCGTGAACGGGGCCCTGGTATGCCAGGGCGCCGTGGGGCCCACGGCC
>JACRCT010000041.1 GCA_016218885.1 Deltaproteobacteria bacterium
CAACTGGGTGCGCGAGGCGCAGCGCTTCGCTCCCCAGCTTCGGCCCATCCTCTACCGCGAGACCGACCGCGAGGCGACGCTGGCGGCGCTCGGCCCCAACGACCTCCTGATCACCAGCTACGGGCTGGTCGTGCGCCATGCCGCGCAGCTGGCCGAGAAGCGGTTCGCCACGCTGGTGCTCGACGAGGCCCAGGCCGTCAAGAACGCGGCGACCCGGCGCTCGCGCGCCATCCGCGACCTGAACGCCGACTGGCGCGTGGCGCTGACCGGGACCCCGCTCGAGAACCACCTGGGCGAGCTGTGGAGCCTGTTCCGAGTGCTCACCCCCGGTCTGCTCGGCAGCTGGGACAGCTTCCGGGAGCGCTTCGTCAACCCCATCGAGCGCCAGAAGAGCGCAGAGCGGCTCAAGGCGCTGGGACGGGTAGCGCGGCCCTTCATCCTGCGGCGTACCAAGGCCGAGGTCGCCCCGGAGCTGCCGGCGCGCACGGAGATCCGCAACCTGGTCTCGCTCTCCGAGGCCGAGCGGCGCACCTACGACGACGCGCGCCTCGCGGCCATCGCCCAGCTCGCGGGCCAGACCGGCGACGAGCAGAACAAGCGCTTCGAGACCCTGGCGGCCATCACCCGGCTGCGCCAGCTGGCGTGCCACCCCAAGCTGTACGACCCGTACTCGAAGCTCCCCTCCTCCAAGCTCTCGCGCCTGCTCGAGCTGGTCGAGGAGCTCAAGGACAGCGACCATCGGGCGCTGATCTTCAGCCAGTTCACCAGCCACCTCGCGCTGGTGCGCGAGGCACTGGACGCGCGCTCGGTCCGCTACCTGTACCTCGACGGCCAGACGCCGGAGGCCGAGCGGGTCAAGCGGGTCGACGCCTTCCAGGCCGGCAAGGCGGACCTGTTCCTCATCTCCCTGAAGGCCGGGGGCACCGGGCTCAACTTGACCGCGGCCGACTACGTCGTCCACCTGGATCCATGGTGGAACCCTGCGGTGGAGGACCAGGCCACCGACCGCGCGCACCGCATCGGGCAGACCCGTCCGGTGACGGTGTATCGGCTGATCTCCAAGGGCACCATCGAGGAGGCCATCCTCGCCCTGCACGAGGACAAGCGCGACCTGGTGGCCGGAGTGCTCGACGGCGCGGGGACCTCGGCCAAGCTCTCCAACGACGAGCTGCTGGCGCTCATCCGCGCCGGGGAGAGTGGCCCCGACCTGGGAAGCGACGACGAGGGAGAGGAGGCCGTGGCGGCGGCCATCGAGAACCTTCCCGCCGGCCCTCGCACCCCTGCCCTGCCGCCCGCCCTCGCGGAGATCGCCACGCGGTTCCGGAGCTTCCTCGAAGCCCAACGCCGCGAGGGCCGGCTCTTCTCCGACGGCCCGCTCAAGAGCTACCCACGCGCCATCGAGCGGTTCCTGAGCTTCACGTGCCAGCAGCTCAAGGACCAAGCCGAGACGGCGAGCCTGCCCCATGTGCTGGAGCTGGCCGAGGCCTATCAGGAGGCGCTCCGGCGCAAGACCTTCGCAGCTCCCGAGAGCGAGCCCACCCTCGCCCGCTCGGCCATCACCAAGCTGCGCGAGCTCGCCAGGAGCGAGGGTCAGGCTTGAGGAGCGCGGGAGGGCGCATGACCACAGCACCTGGTGGGAGGTGGAGGTGCGGCAACCCCATCAGGCGGCAGTAGGGCTTTCACCCGCCAGCTCACGGATCGCTTTCGCCGCAGCCTTGAGCGCCTCCTGGACGGCCCCCTTGGATTGGTCGGCATGCTGGTCCACCAGCCGGGCCGCCTCGCGAAGTCCTTGCAGCCTTCCGTTGGTTCCCGCGTCGTCGGCTGCGTAGTGTGCTTGCAGCACCGTGGAGTGCGAGCAGCATAGACGCATGGTCAGTACTTCTTCTGAGTGTTGACGGCGCTGATCAAGCTTTCGAACGTGCGCTTGGCCAATGCTGGGTCTCCACACATCACGGTGAAGAAGACCGAGAGCGTGTCGTTGGGATAGTGGCCATCAAGGACGGCGAACATGCCGGTGGAGCCATCCTCGTCCGCGGAAAGCACCAAGCTCGTGAGCCTCACGCTGCCTCCGAGCATGGGCAATCTGTCGTTCTTCTTCTGCACCTTCACCGGCTGTCCCGCGATCCCCTTCTCGAATTGCGCAACGAGGTTCGAGATGAAGGCCGCATGCGCCTTCGGGTCGCTTACGCTCTCGAAGTGCCCGGTGCCCTCGCAGGCCGTAATGGCGTCAGTGAACTCCATCTTCGTCGTTCCAGGCACTGACTCGATGTTTCGGACGTTTAGATGGCCAGGGAATACATAGCCGGCACCGAGGATGCTCAGTGTTTGTGTCTTCGAGGGATCGGTTTCGAGCTTGACCTCTTTGGTTTCCAGCTTCTGGGCGGCGCAGCCAAGAATGAGAACGGAAAGACCGATGGAAAGAACGCGGAACACTCATGCCTCCAAATCTCTTGAGCTGAATTCGAAGCAACCATGACCTGCTATCTCACTGACGCAGGCTCTTCCCGGCCGTTGCATGCGGAGTCAGGGGCGGCTGGTAAGAAGCCTGGCGAGTTGTGGTCAGGGACCTGAGTCAGGGATCCCACCCAAGAGAAAATCCGCCCTCTCCTCCGCTAGTTACATCACGGAGACGCATGAGCTCACCCTCCAGAGTCTCGCTGCTCGATGCTTCGCGCCGCGTCACCCTCGGCTCAAGCCACGAGGCTCACGGCCGCCGCCCCCTCGCGCTGGTACAGCCGCGCGTACTCGCCCCCCAGCGCCAGCAGCTCCTCGTGCGTGCCCAGCTCGGCGATGCGCCCGTTCTTGAGCACGGCGATGCGGGGGGCGTTGCGGACGGTGGAGAGCCGGTGGGCGATCACCAAGGCAGTCCGCTCCACGAGGGCCTGGCCCAGGGCCCGGGTCACCTCGCGCTCGCTCTGGGCATCGAGGTTGCTCGTGGCCTCGTCGAGCAGCAGCACCGGCGAGTGGGCCAGCAGCGCCCGGGCCAGCGCCAGCCGCTGCTTCTGGCCTCCGGAGAGCTTCAGCCCGCGCTCGCCGATGCGGGTCTGGTAACCCTGCGGCAGCTCGCGCACGAAGCCGTCGACGTCGGCCACCCGGGCCGCCCACTCGATCTCCTCGCGCGTCGCGCCTTGCCGGCCGTAGGCGATGTTCTCCTCCACGGTGCCCGAGAAGAGCAGAGGCTCCTGCGTCACCAGGGCACATTGCCGGCGCACCGACCCCAGCTCGGCCCCCTTCACGTCGACGCCGTCGACCCGCACCGCTCCCCCCAGGGGATCGGCGAAGCGCATCGCCAGCAGCGCCGCGGTGCTCTTGCACGCCCCGCTCTCCCCCACCAGCGCCACCACCTCGCCCTTCTTCACCTCCAGCTCGCAGCCCCGGAGCACCGGGCGCTCCGCGTAGGCGAAGTCCACCGCATCCAGCCACAGCGCCTTCTCCAGCAGAGGCAGGGCCCGCCCTGCCTCGGGCTGCTCCACTTGGGGACAGGCATCGATGACCGCGAAGATGCGCTCTCCGCTGGCGATGGCCTGGATGACGAACTGCCCCACCCTGCCCAGCGAGCGGGCCGGCTGATAGATGAACGCCACCGTCGCCAGGAAGGAGACCAGCCGCTCGGGCTCCACCGTGCCACGCACCACCGACTCGGCGGCGATCCACAGGACCAGCGCCAGCCCGGCCACCGACACCAGCTCCACCACCGCCGGCCCCAGAGCGCGCGCCTTGGCGGCCTTCGTCTCGGCGCGCAGGACCTGGACGTTCTCGCGATCGAAGCGCTCCAGCTCCCGGCGCTCCATCCCATAGGCCTGGATGACGCGGATGCCCCAGAGCCCCTCCTGGACGATGCCGGCCAGGCGCCCCAGCGATTCCTGGCTCTGGGTCGCCCGGCGCTTGAGCTTCTTGGCCAACCGCGAGACCGGATAGGCCAGCACCGGCAGGCCCACGAACGCCACCAGGGACAGCCGCCAGTCGAGGACGAAGGCCAGCGCCGCCAGCGAGGCCACCGAGAGCACGTCGCGGATGTACGAGGCGGTCGAGTAGGTCACCGCCCGCTCCACGTGCGCCATGTCCGCCGAGAAGCGCGACAGGAGATCGCCGGTGCGCGCAGTGGCGAAGAAGGCCGCGTCCTGCCGCAGCAGGCTCGCCAGGTAGTCCCGCCGCAGCGCCGCGACCACCCGCTGGCCGAGCATGCCCATCAGGTGGAACTGCCCGAAGTAGGCCAGCCCCTTGAGGGCCGCGACGGCGAGGATGGCCCCCGGCAGGACCAGCAGCGCCCGCGAGCGGTCGATGTGCTGCAGCGAGGGGACGTACGCGAAGGCCTGGGCGAGACCGTCGGCCCCGCCGGAGACCAGGAACTTCACCGCCGGGCCGATGAGCCAGGCGTAGGCGGCGGTGGTCGCCGACAAGAGGGCCATGCAGCCCGCCGCCGCGAGGAGGGTGCCGCGCTCCGCACCCAGGTAGCGGAGCAGCCGGCGCAGCACACTCATCCGCCGGTCCCTGCCTCGCGCCACAGCTCCAGGGCCCCGTCGGCGACGAACTGCACCGCGATGGCCGCGAGCAAGAGCCCCATCACGCGCTCGAGCACGGCGATGCCGCTGTGGCCGAGCAGCCGCTGGATGCGGCTGGCGGCGCGCAGCAGCGCGTAGGTCACCCCACAGGTGACGGCGACGGAGAGGACCACGGGGATCAGGTGCAGCCAGTCCCTGCCGCGCCCGGCCATGACCATCACGGTGGCGATGGCCCCCGGGCCGGCGAGCAGCGGCATGGCGAGCGGCACGATGGCGACGTCGTCCTTGGCGTCGCTCTCGCTGGTCTCCTCGGGCGAGGAGCGGGTGCGCGAGGGCTGCGCGCGCAGCATGTCGATGGCGGTGATGAGCAGCAGGATGCCGCCGGCGATCTTGAAGGCGCTCAGGGTGATCCCGAAGACCTTGAAGAGCAGGCCGCCGAAGACGGCGAAGAAGCTCAGGATGCCGAAGGCGACC
>JACRCT010000606.1 GCA_016218885.1 Deltaproteobacteria bacterium
CGGCGGCCTTCGCCAACCCCGACTGGTACCACCGGCGCGGCCGGCTGACCGACTGGAGCGATCCGGCCCAGGTGCTGAACGCCGACTTCCCCAGCGGGCTGCGCGACCTCGACACCACCCGGGCCGACGTCCGTGAGGAGCTCATCCGCGTCTACGGCGACTGGATCGAGAGGACCGACGTCGACGGCTTTCGACTCGACGCCATCAAGCATGTCGAGCACGCCTTCTGGCGGGAGTTCTGCCCTGCCATCCGCCGCCGGGCCGAGGCGCTCGGCAAGGCGCGCTTCTTCCTGTTCGGGGAGGCCGTCGAGGGCGACGGCCACGCGCTCGCCAGCTTCACGCTCGAAGGCGCGCTCGACTCGGTGCTCGACTTCCGCCAGCGGTTCGTCGGCTTCGACGGCGTGTTCCTCCGCGGTGAGGCTACCCGCGTGCTCGAGGAGCTCTGGGACGAGAAGGAGCGCATCTACCCCCGCTACCCGAATCCGCGCGGGATCGAGGTGCCGGCGACCCGGGCGCTGGTCACCTTCCTCGACAACCACGACCTCCCGCGGTCGCTCTCCGTGCGGTCCGATCCTCGCTGGCTGCGCGCCACGCTCGCCTACCAGCTCACCGCAGACGGCATCCCCGCGCTGTACTACGGCGTCGAGCAGGACTTCGCCGGCGGCAAGGATCCCGCGAACCGCGAGGACCTCTGGTCCACCGGCTATGCGACCGGCGGCGAGACCTTCGGGTGGATCGCCAGGCTGCTCGAGCTGAGGAAGCGCCACGAGGCGCTACGCCGCGGGGAGACAGTCTTTCGCTGGACCACGGACCACTCGGGCGACGAGCCGGACGCGGGCATCGTGGCCTTCGAGCGCTTCACGGAGACAGAGCGGGTGCTGGTGGTGGTGAACGCCTCCGAGCACGCTTCGCGGACGAGCGACGGCTCGGGAATGAGGGTCGGCTTCGCGGCGGGAACGGAGCTCGTGGATGCGCTGGGCAGCGGGGACGAGCCGGTTCGCGTGAGCGTCGACGGGACCATCGAGGTTGAAGTGCCGGCGCTGGGCGCGCGGGTGCTCGTGCCTCGCGGGTAGTGCGCGCGCCGTTGCCTTGCCTGCGGCCCATCCATATGGTTCCATGGATATGGGAGGCCCATATGAAGACCACCATCGAGATATCCGACACCCTCCTGGAAGCAGCGCGGGAGCTGGCGGCGCGAGAGGGTACGAGCCTGCGCGCTCTGGTCGAGCAGGGGCTCCGGCGTCTCCTGGACCAGCGACGGGAGACCGCTCCATTCGAGCTGCGGAAGGTGAGCTTCAAGGGTAGGGGACTCCAGCCCGGCGTGCGTGAAGGCTCCTGGGAGGAGCTCCGAGATCGGGTCTATCGGGGCAGGGGCTCGTGATCGCCGTCGACACGAGCATCCTCGTCTACGCCCATCGCGAGGACTCGCCGTTCCAGGAGTCGGCCTACCGCCGGCTCAAGGGACTGGCGGAGGGGAAGGCGGCGTGGGCGATCCCGTGGCCGTGCCTCCACGAGTTCCTGGCCGTGGTCACCCACCCGAAGATCTACGCTCCGCCGACCCCTCTTCGAGTCGCGCTCGAGCAGGTCGAGGCCTGGCTCGAGTCGCCGACGCTGGTGCTCCTGGGAGAAGGGCCTGGGTACTGGGACGAGCTCCGGGAGGTCATGGAGGTTGGCCGCATCGCGGGTCCGCAGGTGCACGACGCTCGCGTGGCCGCCTTGTGCCGGCACCACGGGGTCCACGAGCTCTGGACCGCCGACCGCGACTTCGGAAGGTTCCCGGGGATTCAGGTGACCAATCCACTCGTGCAGCCGGACTGAACGTCGCCGCCGGACCCCACGCCTGCCCGCTCGTGCCTTGCCGCCTGGACCTCGCCCCGCACAGGTTGCCGTGAAAGGAGTGTCACGTCATGAGCGCGATGGCATTGGCCGAGGAGCGGATTCCGCTGCGCTGGAGCGGCATCTTCGCGGGGGCAGTGGTCGCCCTCGCGATCGGGTGGGCCGGCGATCTGGTGGGTGGTCTTCTGGCGATGATCCAGCCGGGCGAGAGCAGCTTCTGGGGCTGGCTCGGGGGGTTCATCACGCTCGCCTTCGTGGTGACCGGAGCAGCGATCGGTGGGTACCTCGCCTCCCGCTGCGCCGGCGGGCTGACCCGCAACGAGGGCGCGGTCCATGGCCTGCTGGTCTGGGGTCTGTTCGGGGCGGTGAGCGCCCTTACGTTCGCCATCCTCGGAGGCAACGTCTCGCTCGTCACCGGGAACAGTCCCGGCCGGATCCGGCTCGCGCTCGGGTTCGGGAGCCTGGGGCTGATCTTCGCGCTCGGCGCGGCGCTTCTGGGTGGAGCCCTGGGCCGCACGTCGCTGAAGGTGCGCAAGGGGATCCGCGAGCGGATCCGACAGGGGCTGCGCGAGGAAGTGGAGTACGCCCGCGCGCCTGGCGTGGCCACCCCGCCGCCCGGCACGGAGCGCGAGGTGCTGGTCAGCCGCCAGACCGCACCTGGCGAGCACGCGTCCCCTGAGCAGCGGGAGAGCTACCGCACCGGTGCCAGCTTCCCGGAGGAGTACCCGCCCGAGGGCCGCGGAAGCGGGGAGCCGCCACCATCGGTCCACTGAGCCTCTCGGGCTGCGGAACGGGACCCTGTCGCATCGGAGCGGCAGGGTCCCGAGGTTACTTGGAGGAGCCGAGCTCATCCAGCCAGTCACACAGCACGGCGGCCCGGGCCTGCTCGAACTCGCTCGCCTCGAAGTGCGCTGGCATCTCTTCTCGGAACTTCGCCTGGCGTTGCAGCGCGACCAGCCGCTTCCGCACGAACACTGCAGCAGCGCTCTCCGAGGTCCGGAGCTCCTCTCTTGGCTCGGCCATGCCGGCGAGCGTCTGCAGGACGTCC
>JACRCT010000619.1 GCA_016218885.1 Deltaproteobacteria bacterium
AAGGCTGAACAGTATAACGTCCTGGAATCATTGGGGGTTATGACGGTCTTCGTCGGTCGCACTCCGACGGCCGGCGGCGCACGACGAAGCCTCGCAAAGCTCCTCGCACGAGGGGAACGCGGGCCCTGGTTCGGTCGCCTTCTTGGCCATGACACCGCTCCAGACGAGGGCCGTCACCCCGACGGCGAAGGCCAGCAGCCTGGTGCGCTTGGGGTTTCTGGCGTGATGGTGCTGAGGCATCGGCTCTCCCTGCTGGCTCCGTACGGAGCGGTGCCCTGGCCGTCGGTCAGGACGGAAACGGTGATCGGGTGGCGACCAGCGCCTTTGAACGCGTTCACCCCCGCGAGGATCTACGTCGGAGCAGTACCTACCGCAAAAGCAGGCTTTAGGCTTTAGGCTGTAGGCTTTAGGGCGCTGGCCACCTCCGGTCACTCCGAGCGACCGAGTCCACAGGTCGCCCTGCGGAGCCCTCGACTCCGATGCTCGTTCCTGCATCTCCGCCCGGGCCGAACGGGAAGCCCCCCGGGTCGGGGCGGTAGAGCAGGCAGACCGGCCCTGCGGTTTCTGTGGCACAACCTGGTCCGTCACAACGGAGGAGTGGTGAGCCTCGACACGGTAGAGGGCGGCCCCGTGCTGCGGACGGGCTGGCGCACCGATGCGCGGCGATGTCCCGTGCATCAGGTGCCGCTGGAGCTGTGCTTCGACGAGACCGACCGTTCGTCCTGGCGGGACCGGAAGGACCTCGACCACGACGACAACCGAATCCGGTGGCGCTGCGATCCCTGCAACGGCAGCTATACCGAGAACTGGTTCCTAGGAGGTGTGGATGCTCTGGTCGAGCGCCGCCGCCGCGAAGGCCGGCGCCGCCAGCGCCGAGGTCGACAGCGCCTCCACCGCGAAGGCGTCCTTCACCTTCCTCACCAGGTCGTCGTCGAACAGCCGCATCACCACCCGGACGTCGGGGTTCAGCCTGCGCGCGTCCAGCGCGATGTTGAGGTTCGCCAGGTCGTCGTCGGTGGCGCACACGATCGCCCGCGCCGCCTTGATGTTCGTCGCCTCCAGCGCGTTCGGCGCGCGCACGTCGTCGATGAGCAGCGGCACCCCCATCCCTCGGATGGCCTGCACGAAGGCCGCGGCCTCGTTGCGCTCCACGACCACCACGTCCACGCCGAGCGCCTGGAGCTGCTCGAGGACGCGGTAGCCGATCCGCCCGGCGCCGCAGAGCACCACGTGCCCCTTCATGGCCTGAGTTTGCACGGCGACCCACTCCTTGTCGTTGCGATGCTTGGCGAAGAAGAGGTAGCCGAAGCGCACCAGGCCGTCGGCCAGCACCGCGAGTCCCAGCACCGGCAGGAGCGCCACGAACAGCACGAAGCCCCAGGAGTCCGGCAGCTCCAGCGAGGGCTGGCCCATCATCAGGAAGTAGGTGGCGCCCATCGCCTTGGCGAAGGTGATGCCCCCGCCGTGCCGCGAGTAGCCGAGCCAGAGGATGACGCTGCCGCCCAGCTGGACGATCACCAGCAGGAGGAAGGTGACCTTGAACCGCCGCAGGAGCGCCCCGAGGTAGCGCACGTTCGCCTTGAGCGACTTGAGCCAGGGCTTGCGGGGCGGGGGCCTCATGCGCGGTGTGGTAGCACGCGCGGCCGGGACGGCCAAGGCGCGGTGGCGCGCTGGTTGGCCCTGCGACACGCTGGGGTCGAATGGACCGCTATCCCCTCACCGACTGGCTGCTGGACGCGCCGTGGCGCCGTGGGGGTCGTTTTCGTGCCCGCGGCCGGGAAGGTAGAGTCGGCGCCGGAGGTTCGATGCACCGCTCCCTCTCGCTCGTCGCCGCCGGCGTCCTCCGGGCCGTCCCTGCCCGCGCGCGGGCGGCGGGCGGCGCCACCGACATCACGCTGCTGGCCTGGTCCTCCACCGGGGAGCTGGCGCTCATCGAGGAGCGGCGCCACGGACCCGAGGGCGGCGGGGCGCACTCCTACCGGGTCGTCGGGCCGGGCGTCGAGCAGATCCACTACGAGGTGTCGCGCAACTTCACCCCCGGGGACCCCTCCCGGGAGCAGAAGATCTCCGAGAAGGAGTGCGTCAAGAACCTGCGCGCCTTGAAGAAGGTGCTCAAGTCCCACAAGTTCACCGGGGTGACGCTCCACCGGGAGGCGTGCGAGGGGATGCGGGGCGAGGCGGTGACCATCGGCGAGAAGGAGGCCGCCGCGGCGGACGGCGCGGAGCTCGAGCCCCTGGGCGACGCCCTGGTGCGCAGGGACTGGCGGCTGCGGCTCGACGGGAGGGCGCTGGCCATCGAGGGGCCGAAGGGGAGCAAGGAGCTCAGGTTGCCGCGGCCCATCCGCCCGGAGCAGGCCCACGTGCTGCTCTCGCCCCAGCGCCGGCTGCTCCTCATCCTGGTGAGCTCACAGGACGGGGACCAGTCCATCGCCGCGGGCTTCGCGAGCAAGAGCGGGGAGATCGCCGACTTCCAGTAGCCCAGGCGCCAATGGCCGGCGGGACGACCCTCGCAGGCAGCTCGAGCAGTGTCTGAAGCGGCAGGAGGGCGCGCTCGCGCGCGGGGACGCGGCGCCACCGCCCTCAAGCACGTGAACGCCAGGCTGCAGCTCGATCGCCAGGAGGAGCGCGAAGCGCGCCTGGCCGCCCGGAGGCGGAGGCGGAAGCAACGCGAGCGCAGGAGACCGGCCGACAGGGCGGTGCTCAAGCCCGTCGGCTTCGTGTTCTCCAGCGCGGTGGCGGCGATGCTCGACGAAGCGGAGTCGTCGCGCGGCGCTCCCAGCTCCCCGGCGAGTCCTCGAACGGCAATCAGTTTGGAATCCGGCGGCGGCAGGGCCTTCGACTTCGGTCTCGGCTTCGCTCGACCTCCGGTCAGGCTGACCGGGCAGACCCGCCGTTCTAGCGAGGCTCGGCGGCGCCCCGAGGCGGTGCTAGCCTCTCGCCCATGGAAACCATCTCCAGCGCGCGAGAGCTCATCACCATCGAGGAGTTCCTCACCCTCTCCGCCAAGATCAACTACCAGCTCAGCGCGCGGTCGCTGAAGGCGCCGGTGCTGCTCTCGCTGCTGCTGGGGCCGGCGACCGTGGATCCCGTCGAGCAGGACGTCCTGCTGGAGGCGTGCGCCACCATCCGCGCCGGCTACGACCAGGATCGGCGGCGGCTGGGGACGCCGGGCATCCTCCACCCGCTGCGGGCCGCGGCGCTGCTCGCGCGCACCAGCGACCGGCCCTCGCTGCTGGGCCTGCTCGCCGCGCTCTTCCACGACAAGGACGAGGACCTCACCGAGAAGGACCTCGGCGCCGATCGCTTCGTGCGCATGGAGGGCCACTACAAGGCGACCCTGGAGAAGCTGCCCATCCCCGAGCGGGGCCGGGTGGAGGACGCCATCCGCTGCCTCACCAACCACTGCGGCAGCTACTCGGAGTACGTCGGTCAGGTGACCGACCACGGCCGGCGCATCCCCGAGCTGCTGCACGTCAAGCTCGCGGACCGCATCGACAACACCTTCGACGTGCACCTGCAGCACCCCGGCGTCTCCAACTACAACTTCTACCGGGCCGTCTTCGACATCCTCTTCCTGCCCACCTTCCGCGGCGTGAGCATGGGCAGCTTCCACTTCATGCCCGACACCGCGGAGGGCGTGATGCTGCTCAGCCAGCTGTTCAAGGACACCATCCTGCTGGCGATGCTGCGCAACCAGGGGCTGGACCGGCAGGACGAGACCACGCGGCGGCTCTTCGTGGGGCTCGCGGTGGCGGGCATCCGCGAGGCGCAGTGGCTGGCGCTGGAGATGTTCAACACGGTCTACACCGACGTGAAGCGGCAGCGGGACCTGCTGCTGTCGGTGATGGACTACTGCGCCACCGGCGGCATCGACGCGGTGCGGGCGGAGGGCGCGGCCGGAGAGCTCGACGGCGTGTTCGTGGCCTTCACCTCGGCCGAGAAGCCGCAGCAGAAGCAGATGCTCACCGCGCTCTTCGAGGACCGCGAGCGCCTGGCGCAGATGAGCCTGGCGTTCATCGTGGTCTTCGCGGCGTTCATCAACGACCCCACCTACACGCT
>JACRCT010000620.1 GCA_016218885.1 Deltaproteobacteria bacterium
GCTCCAGGTGAAGGGCGCCTTGCCTCCCGTCGCAGCCAAGGCGAAGGAGAAGGGCGTGCTCACCATGCCTGGAGGGATCTCCCGGGTGGTGATCTCCGGCGTCGTGACGGTGCAGGTGCCCTCGGCGCAGGTCTCCCACTGCGCACAGGTCACCGCGCTGACGCACGAGACGCAGCGGCCGAAGACGCAGGACTGGCCGGCGGCGCAGGCGGTGCTCGTCCACTTTCCGGTCGCGTCACAGGTGTAGAGAGTGGTGGGGCCGCAGGTCGTGTCGCCCTGCTTGCAGGCGCTGGGCAAGCAGGTCCCGTCGACGCAGCCGGACCCGGTGGGACAGGGGTTGTTGCCGACCCAGCCGGTGCCATTGGCGCTGCATCGCTCGGGAGTGCCGGTGGAGCTGCAGCGCACCGCGTCGGGGGTGCAGACCGGGGCCTTGCACGCGCCGTCGTCGCACTGGGTGCCGGCGGCGCAGGCCACGGGGTCCGACCAGCCCTGGCCATCGGAGGTGCAGGTGCGGACGCCGCCGCTCGTGCACTGCTTCCCGTTGGGGACGCAGCTGAGCTTCTGGCAGGCGCCCTGGTAGCAGAGCTTGTCGTCCTCGCATTTGCGGGCTCGCCAGCCGCCGTCCTCGGAGCACTCGAGCACGTACTGCGGAACCTCCAGGCAGGTGGGCGCGGCGTTGCTGCACACGCTGGCCGCGGCGTCTCCGCTTTGAGAGGACGGGGCCGAGTCGCCGCAGGCGGCGAGTGCCACGAGGACCAGGGCAGGGCGCCAATGAGCACGGTGGAGGGTCATTTCGTATCCGGGGCGTTGGGGGAAAAAGGGCGCGCAACTATACGGCGATCGGGGCTTTTCCCCTACTTCCTCAGCGGCTGGCGCGGTGCTGATGCGAGCGGAAGATGGCACCAGGGAGGCTCGATGTAATCAACCCGGGGCGACCCAGTCCTTCTCCGTGAAAGCAGCGTTCCTCCCGAGCGCTGCTATCTTCCAAAGGGGATCCGATGCGCAACCGACTACTTTCGATGCTCCTCGTTTTCGCGGCAGCCGGCTCGTTTGCGGCCTGTGGCGGCGCCTCCCAGCAGGTGACGCCCGACGCGGGCTGCGACGACCCGCTCTGCGGCGGGGGCTTCCACGACCCTGAAAAGATCGTGGGAACGCTCACCGGTCAGGCGCTGCGCGGGGGGGCTCCAGCCGAAGGAGTCGTCGCCCACCTCATCGACTCCACGGGACAGATCTCCCACGCTCGCACCGACGCCTTGGGCGCCTTCCGCTTCGAGCTCTCGCCGGCCCATTACCGCCTTGTCCTCAACGACAGCCACGGCCAGGGCTTCTACGAGACCCTGGTGGTCTTCGGCGGCGGCCTCAACGATCTCGGCGCGCTCGAGCTGGTTCCGCTGGAGTCCGTCTCCGGCATCGTTGACATCCATGGCGTCGGCTTCGAGGAGCGGCTCACTCGCCAGGCTGGCGACTACCTGAAGCCGGTCTTCAGCTTGGACCGTAGCGCCGTGTACGTCGCCCGGAAGCTAGGCGGTGATCTCGGCTACGACGTGCTGCGGGTCTCCATCCCCGACGGCGCGGAGACCGTGCTGCTCCGGAACGAGAGCATCTCCAGCAGCTACACGACGCCCATGTTTCTCGTCAGCGACCAGGTCCTCGCTCTCTGGTCCGGCCGCACCGATCCCGAGCAGCCGCAGTACCGCACCGATACCATCGTCTTCCTCGACGCCCTCACCGGCCGCGAGCTGCGCGCGTTGACGTGGCGCAAGTTTGGCGGGTCCTTCCTGTCAGGCGGCTCGCTCTACACCATGGAGGCCCAGTCCTCGCGCGAAGCCGGCGACTCCCTCTTTGGCACCATCTATCAGTACACCTGGGCGTTGGCGCGCGTGGACCTCGCCACCGGCGCCGTCCAGCAGGGCCGGGTGCTCTCGAAGGTGGGCTGGGCCAACTCCTTCCCGCTCAAGCTCCATGATGCCCAGCAGGTGGTTCTCGTTCCTTCCCGCTACTGCGAGACGGAGTACGCGATGCAGCATGCGACCGAGTGTGATGGGGCTGGGGGGCAATCGCCGGCCCGGACGCTGGTTCGCGTGGATCTGGCGGCGATGACCGACCGGATCGTCACCACCGTTCCTCCCGAGTCCACCTATGGCCTGCTCTCCGCAGATGGCTCGGCAGCCCTCGTGTTCGAATTCGACCCTCACGGCACGACGCTCACCCGTATCGACCTCGCCACCGGCGCCAAGACCGCGGTCGCCCGCCGCGATTGCTCCACTGAGCGCTGCTTCTATCCCGGTTCGTCCCGGAGCCCGGTTGCCGAGGAGACGCTCGCCCAGACCTACCGCCTCGACGCGCAGGGCCTGGCTACCGACCCCGGCTTTGCGCGGATCGATCTCGTGACCGGTGCCATCACCGAGCTGCCCACCGAGGCGACGATCGAGGGGACGAGCTACTCGCTCTGCGCCGGGGGCCGCTGCTCGGCCACCTACGCCGCCAACGGCTTGGTGCGCGTGACCGCCCTCATCCCGAAGCCGGCCGGCGACGACCGTCGCGATGCGCTGATGATCGACGTGCCCGTGAGCGGCGTGCCTCTCGCTCGCCGCTTCGAGGTCGCCGCCGCCGACGACTTCCCCAGCATCGTCACCAGCGCCGACGGCTCCCGCGAGGCGGTGGTGCTGCGCGACCTCGCCACCGGCTTCAGGCAGATCTGGACCGGCGCTAGCAGCTCGGCCTCCTCCCCGGTGCTGGCCCGCGCCACGTTCCTCACCGCCAACCACCACGATGCCGCCATCTCGGCCGACGGCGACACCCTCTACTACTTCACCCGCGATCCCATCTCCGGCTACGAGCAGCTCTTCCGGGTCGGCCTGACCCAGCCGTAAGCACCGCAGCATCGGCGGGGCGGCGCTCGTCGCCGCTCCGCCTGCAGTCCTGGTGAGGAATGGGGTATTCGTAGGGGCGAATGAACGCCGTTTCGGCCACCCGTGAAGCAGCTTCCGCCCCCGAGATCGGGCGCCTCGTGCGCGCGGCCCAGCAGGGCGAGCGGGACGCGAGCAGGGCCTTGTTCGATCGGTTCCAGAGGAGCGTCATGGGCTACTGCCTCCTCAGCACCAAGGGCGACCGCGAGCGCGCGATGGACCTGCTCCAGGAGACCTTCGCCCGCGCCTTCCGCTCGCTTGCCGGCCTGAGCGAGCCCGAGCGCTTCCAGGGCTGGCTGTTCACCATCGCGGCCAACGTGTGCCGCACCCGCGGCTTTCAGGAGCAGCGCAACCAGCGCACCCTCGACGCGCTGGCGCTGGAGCGCGAGGCCGAGCTGGACCCCGAGGACAAGGCTGCCCGCGAGCGGCGCATCGCCCTGGTGCAGCAGATCCTCGAGGGGGTGCAGGACCCGACGCTGCGCCAGATCGTCATGCTCAAGTACGGCGAGCCGGAGCACACCACCCGCGGCATCTCCGAGAAGCTCTCCATCCCCCACGGAACGGTGACGGTGAGGCTGATGCGCTTCCGCGACGCCATCAAGCGCGACCTGTGTCGGCGCCTGCTCGAGGAGGGCGAGCCATGAGCGGCTGCTCCATCTTCACCGCCGAGCGGCTCGAGCTCCTCCTCGCCGGTCGCTCGCTCCCCGAGGCCGAGCGCGCGGCGCTGTGCGAGCACCTCGCGGCTCCCTGCGAGGCGTGCCTCGACACTCTGGGCTCGATCGAGGGGGAGCGCATCCTCGCCGCGCTCGCCGGTCCCCAGGCTGAGCTCTCTGTCTCCGAGGCAGATCGCGTCTTCGCCGCCGCTCTTCCCGCTCCGGAGTCGCGTCCCGTCGTCGGCGAAGCTGCCGCCTCGAGTGCCTCGCCTTCGCTCTGGGAGCGGTTCGTCGAGTGGCTTGGCGGGGCGAGCTGGCGTCCAGCATTGGGCGTGGCGCTGCTGCTCGTCAACGCCGCTCCTGCCCTCTGGCTGGGGATGCACGGCCCCCCAGGCTCCTCCGGCTATGACGGCATCAAAGGGGAGCCGACGGCAGGGCCGGTGATCAAGGCCAGCCTCATCGGGGTCATCGGCGGCCGCTTTCACGGCAAGCCCTTCATGTCGCGCCGGGCGGCGATGAACGAGCAGATGCGCCCCGGCGAGGTCCTGCTCGTCCGCTTCCGGCTGCAAGGGGGCGAGGCCGCGGTGCACCTGGAGATCTCGGGGCCCAAGGCGCGCCTGGGCGTGTGGGCCGACGGGCGGCCCGACACCGAGCCGCAGCCAAAGATGCTCTCTCCCGGCAGCCACGCGCTCGTCGCCAACGGCCAGGTCCTCGCCGTGCGTGCCGAGGAGTACGGCAGCCCGGTGAAGGTGGTCTTCGTGGCTTCGCCCCAGCCCTTCCCCGCAGAGCTCGTCGGCTCGCTGGGCAGAATTGGCGAGGATCCTGCCGCGCTCTCCTCTCGGTGTCCGGGCTGCGTGGCGGAGACGCTCGAGGTGCTGCCGCCGCCCGAGGGCGTCGAGCCCGCTCCCGAGTGGAAGTGGGAATGAGCGCGCGCGCCATCGTGGTCGCCCTGGCCGCCGCCTCCTCCCTCATGGGCGCGGGCTGTGCGACGACCGGGGGCGGGACCGAGAAGGGCCCTTCGCTGCTTCCCTTCGCTCCGGCTGAGGCGAGCGCGGCGCTGGCCAAGCCCAAGCGCTTCGCGCTGCTGGTAGGCATCGACGCCTTCGAGGACGAGCGCTTCAAGCCGCTCAAGTTCTCCGCCTCCGACGCCCAGGCGTTCGCCGCGGCGCTCCAGGGCTTCGATGACGTCCAGCTGCTCGTCGAGCCTGCGCGCACCTCCCGCGCCGCGCTGCTCGAGGCCGTCCGCGCTTTGGCCGCCAAGGCCCGCGACCCGCGCGACACCGTGGTCCTCTACTTGTCCAGCCACGGCTCGCTCGGTCGCAAGCCCGGAGGACCGCTCGGCCGCTACCTCGTCACCCGAGACACGCGCCTCGATCTGCTGGCGGAGACCGGCGTCGCGGTCGAGGACCTGCTGCGCCAGGTGGAGAGGATCCCCTCGCGGCGCAAGGCGGTGATCCTCGCGGCGTGCCACTCGGGGAAGGGGAAGAGCCTGCTCACCGATGAGCTGGAGCAGGCGCTGGCGCGGCAGAAGTCCGGGGCGCTGCCCACGCTGGAAGAGGTCTCGGAGGCGACGGTGGTGCTCACCGCCTCGGCGTTCGGGGAGACCGCGCGCGAGAGCGAGGAGCTGGGCCGCGACATCTACACGCATTTCCTGCTCGAGGCGCTGGCGCAGGGCGACCGCGACGGCGACGGCGCGGTGACGGCCAGCGAGGCGCACGACTGGGCCCGCGAGAAGACCTACGCCTACACGCGCGGGGCGCAGCGGCCGACCTCGGAGAGCGACATCCTGGGCAAGGACCCCATTGTCCTGGCCGGAAGCCCGCAGCGGGTGGGCAAGCCCACCCTCTACAGCTACGCCCTTTCGGCCGAAGGGATGAGCGTCTGGGTCGACGGAGCGGCCAAGGGCGTGCTGCCGGGCGGGATCGCAGTCGAGCCGGGGCGGCGCATGCTCGAGCTGAGGGCTGCCGGATCCCAGGAGACGATCTGGCGCGGCGCGCTCTCGCTGGCGCCCGGCGAGCGGGCCGAGCTGTCGAGGCTCATCCCGCGGCGGTTCGAGGTGGGGGCGATGGCTGAGGGCGGCGGGCTCCTGCCGTTCTCGTCAGTGGTGCGCCAGCGTTACTGGCCGGCATCGTGGGAAGTGGGAGCGCGGATCCTGGCGCGGAACTGGCCGGTGGAGGGGCTGGTCCTGCACGGGCGGGTGGGGCATGTCGGGGCGCAGGGGACCGAGCAGGCGTTCGACACCGAGCTGCCGTTCCGGGTGACGGGGACTCGCTGCGAGGTCGGGGCTGGCTACTCGTTTCATCTCGGGGAGTCGTTCAGCGTGACCCCGGGGCTCGCCGTGGGGATGGTCTGGCTCGACCGGGCAATCGACATCGAGGGGTTCACCGCCCGCCAGTCGCTGCGCGGCAGCACTGGGGCGGTCGAGGTGGATCTCGAGGCGACGATCTGGCGGTGGATTCGCGCCGGGCTACGGGTCGAGGCGGGGATCGCCAAGGCTCAGCTCGGAGAGAGCGCGGGACCGTACGGGTTCGGCGCGGCTTCGCTGCAGCTCGGATGGGTGCTCTGAGCGCCGAGGCACCTGGCTGACCAGCAGGGCAGGCAGATTCAAGCGAAGGGGGTGGAGAAGCCGTTTTTCTCCAAACGCCAGTGTTGGCGGGTGGTTGAGCCGCCTCCGCCGATGCCCGTGCGCGCTCCCTCGCCCACCTGTGTCCTCCGAGCAGAAGCGTCCCGCCGATCGCGGGGCTCACGAGGAGGACGCCATGCTCAAGGGAAAGACGCCGTTGCTCATCGCCGTCATCTTCGGACTCGTCGCTGGCGGGGTGGCGTACCTGGGCGTCCAGCGCGAGAAGCGCCTGGCGCGGGCGGGCTGGAAGTTGGAGCCGGTGATCGTCGCCTCGCAGGACATCGCCGAGGGCACGCTGATCACCTACGAGCTGATCAGCCAGCGGCCCATCCCCGAGCAGTTCGTGACCAGCTCGGTGGTCAAGCCCGACGGCGCCGCGTACCTGGTCGGCCAGAAGGTGCTGGTGCCGGTCCAGGCCGGCGACCCGCTGGTGTGGACGCAGTTCGAGACCTCCCGGGCCTCGGAGAGGCTCTCCTCCATCGTGCAGAGGAAGGGGCGCGCGCTCACCATCGACGTCACCGGGTCGAAGATGAGCGTCGGCGGCTGGGTGCGACCCAATGACCACGTGGACATCATCGGCTCGTTCCGTGACCCCATCAGCGGCGACCTGGCGGCCACCACCCTCATGCAGAACATCGTGGTCCTCGCCACCGGGAAGATGACGGCGATGATCAACGTCAACCTGCTGCCCGAGTCGGACCGCCAGTACCGGAACATCACCTTCCTGCTCCTGCCGGAGGAGGCGGAGCTCCTCTCCCTGGCCTCGGAGATGGGCACGCTCACTCTCACCCTGCGCAATCCCGAGGACATCGACGAGCAGGAGGCGCGCGGACACTCCACCATCCACACCCTGCTCA
>JACRCT010000621.1 GCA_016218885.1 Deltaproteobacteria bacterium
ACGAGCCGCATTTCATTTCCTTGCCGTGGAGCGCCAGACTAGCCCGTCAGCGAAACCTTCATCTCGCACTTGTCGCCGGCGCTCGGGACCTTGCACTGGCACTTCTTGCTGGAGAATGCCCCGAGCAGTCCCGCCCAGTACTCGTGGAAGAGCCCACAGAGGGGGGCCTCTCCGACCTTCTGGCCCAAGCTCTCCACGACCGCCTTCATCCCGCAGGGATGGAAGGTGAGGTCGACTCCCTCGGGGTTGAGCCGGTAGTCGAAGTCGAAGGAGTCCTTGAAGCGCCGCTGCATCTGCTTGAGCACCTGCTCAACGTCCTTGCCTTCATACATCTCGGGAAGGTGCGCCGCCGCGAGCGTGCCAGCCTTGCGTCCCACCACGTTCTGGCCGCGCCCCATGCAGTCGGCGATCGACTGCGCCAGGGCGTTGAGGCGGAGGCTGACGTCCTTGGATGCCGCCGCGCATTGAGCCTCGGACATCGTGGTCGTCGCCGTCTTCTCCTGAAGGAAGCGCTCGACGACGGCCACGTTCTCTTCTACACGGTGCAGCGGAAGCAGCTGCGTGTACTCCTCCACCGCGATGCATTGCGACGGGCACACGTAGTAGCAGGAAAGGCAGCCGATGCAGTTCTCCTCGGCGACGACCCGGGGAATTGCATCGGAAGCATTCTGCTGGAAGACCTCTACCGGGCACGTGTCGACGCAAAGCGTGCAGCCCCGGCACCCCTTCTCCTCGAGTTTGACCTTGGGCATCTGCTATCTCCTCACCGTGCGGACAGGGACCCCGTTATGGCGGATGACGACCTCCATCTTCATCTCCCCGACGCGGTGGGTCGCGCACGACAGGCAGGGGTCATAGCAGCGGATTCCGAACTCCACCGCATTGAGCAACTGGTCGTCAGGCTTGTCGACGAACTTCTTGGCGGCCAGGGCGATCGTCGAGTTGATGGCGGGAATGTTCTGCTGGGTAGCGACGATCAGGTTGACGTCCGTCAAGATCGCGTTCTTGTCCACCTTGTAGTCGTGGATCAGGACTCCGCGGGGCGCCTCGACGTGGGCGCAGGCGTTGCGCGGCGACCCGGGGTTCTTGGCCTTGACGTCCGGGGAGAGGATGGCGTCGTTCTTGGCGATCGCCGCCAGCTTCTCCACCGCATAGACCAACTCCACCAGCCGCGCGTAGTGGAACAAGACCGTCTGGTGGCAGGGGCTTCCGCCCAGCGCCCGGAAGGCCTCGAACTCGGCCTTGGCCAGCGGGGTGTCGATGGTGTCGATGCAGTTGAGGCGAGCCAGCGGTCCGACCCGGTACACCAGCTTCGGCGAGCCATCGAGCTTGGCGTAAGTGTTCTTGGCGTAGGAGCCGGGCGCCACCTCTTCGTAGATGTGCTTGCTCCAGTCGTCGATCTTGAAGTCAGTCGCCGTTCCGTTGGGCGCGCGCAGCCGCAGATCGCCGTCGTAGAAGTCGAGCGCGCCCCCTGCCGCCACCGTCCCCATGTAGTGGGTTTCCAGAGGCAGCGCTTGAATCAGGCCGGTCTGCTTGACCAGGGCCGGCTTGACCACCGAGACCAGCTTCGCGCCAATCTCGAGGGCCTCGTCGGCGATCTTCACCAACGCATCCCGCTTCTCGACGGTGAGTGGAGTCGAGACCCCGCCCGGCACGAAGGTCACCGGGTGCGTTCCGCGGCCGCCAATGATCTCCGTGGCCCGCTGCCCCAACGAGCGCAGCTGCAGCGCCTTGGTCGCGAGCGCCTTGTGCTGCTCCACCAGGCCCACGATGTTCCGCTTTGCTGCCGGCGAGCCGATACCCATCAGCAGGTCGGGCCCGGCCAAGGCGAAGAAGTGCACCCCGTGCGAGTGGATCATCGAGCCCATGGTCAACGCCTGCCGCAGCAGGATGGCCGCAGGCGGGGGGGTGAGGCCAAAGACCTTGTCCACCGTCTTGGACGCCGCCAGGTGGTGGGCCTGCGGGCAGGTACCGCAGATGCGGGCGGAGACCGTGGGCATCATCTCCACCTGCATGCCACAGAGGAAGGTCTCGAACCCGCGGAAGTCCATCACCTTGAAGATCGAGCCGGTGACGTTCTTGGCGTCATCGATCTCCAGTTCGACCTGGGCGTGGCCTTCGATGCGGGTCACCGGATCAATTTTCAGAGTCTTGGGCATGACTCACGCCGTCCTTTCGGGCTGGATCCACTTCTTCAGCAAGAAGGTGGGCTTCTCGCGAAACACCGGTGAAGACATGGCGTACGCGTAGAACGTCTTGGCCTGCGTCTCGATCTCGCGGACGATCACGTCGTACGGAATCTTGGTGAGGTGCGCCATGCGGGTCGCTATCTCGGTGCGAACGTCCTTCTGCGGCTCGAGCACGATGGCCTCCGAAGGCCCCGCGCAGGAGAAGCACGGCACGCCCGCCTTCGGGCAGGGCGACAGGCAGCGGTCGAGCGTCACCGAGCCCAGGCACAGACACCCCTGCGACAAGAAGCAGGTCTTGGGGTCGAAGTCGCCCTCGAAGGCGCGGCGCATCTGGGACACGTCGGACTTGACCATCGCTCGATCACAGCCGAAACAGACATTGCGCCGGCCGATCTTCGGCTCGGCCCCGCGCAAGAGCGAGGTCAGGGCCTCGAAGATGAACGCCGCGTGCGGAGGACAGCCGGGGATGTAGAGGTCGACCTTGATCTCCGCATCCAGCGGCCGGGTTCCCTGCTCCAGCAATTGCGGCACGCCCTGAGGCAAGGTCGTGGTCTTGGTGGAGGGGTTCTTCACGTAGGCCTTGCTGAGCAGCTCCTCGTTCTCGTGCGCGAACGAGGCTCCGTGCGGACCGCCGTACACAGGGCAGGTTCCGAAGGCGATGATCGTCTTGCAGGCCTTGCGCATCTTGTGGGCGGACTCGACGTCGTGGACGGTCCGCAGCGAGCCGGTGATGAGACCGACATCGGCCTCCACGTACTCCTTGGTGTCCATGAGGATGGGGCAACGGACCAGCTCCACCTCACTCAGCACCGTCAGCAGCTTCTCGTGGAGGTCCACGATGCCCAGTTCGCAGCCTGAACAGCCAGAAAGCCATTCGATGGAGAGACGGACTTTGTCGGCCATGGACGCCTCCCTACTTCTTGGGGGTGACGGTGAGCAGCTTGTAGCAGGCGTTCTCCCCTGCATGGATGATTTCGAGGTTCGCGCGGGCTCCCAGGATCTGCTCCAGCATTCCGCAGAAGAGCCCGTGGTTCATCATGCACAGCGACTGCTTCTGCGCGTGCCCGTAGCGGAACAGGGACGAGCGGACCATGCAGTGCTGGAAGGCGAGCTTGACCACCTGCTCGCCCTTGTCATTGAGCGTGACCAGCGACGACTCACCCTTCTTCTTGTGCGGCTCGAAGGGCCACTGGATCCCCAACTCATCCATCTCCTTCTTGAGGATCTGCAGAGCCTCGAGCAGGTCATTCGACTTCTTCGAGACCGCCACCTTGAGGCCCGTCTTTCGTCCGGAGCCGAAGGTGATGCTGGGTGCGCCGCGCCCGAGGAGGTTCTCGAGCCCGTGCGCCGCTGACGCCAGAAAGATCATCGGCCCTTGCAATCGTTGAAGCGGTACATTGCGCGCCTGCATGCTCGCCTCCTATCGGTGGCTCATCGAATACCACGCCTTCTCAGGATGCAGCTAGATTCGGGAGACTTCTCTCGACACGTGCGACGATTCGCTCGGCTACCTCGCGGCATATCAGTTCCTGGCGAGCCTCCTCGAGGCCATCGGTCTCGACCAGGTACAAGAGCGTCTTGCGGGGAAGCTGTTGGGGAAACAGGAGGCGGGCGATGGTCAACGCCTCCAAAGGCCCGATCTGGTGGACGCTGGCGACCCCCGCGAAAGAGCCCGGCGCAGAGTCGGGGTCCTCGATCTCGTGGACGAAGCCCGGCTCGCCGCCGAGGACGCATGCGTCCACCACCACCAGCAGCTCTTGCCCACGCAGCTGATCGAGCAAAGCCAACCCGGCGTTGCCCAGATTGACCAGCTCCACGCTCGAAGGGGGGAAGCGGCCAGCTAGCAACTCGAGCACACGCGGCCCCACGCGGTCATGCGAGAGCATGAAAGCGCCCGCCCCGGCGATGGAAACTGTCGGGAATGCTTGAGGCGTTGAACTCATGTCTTGGCTGGGCTCGCCAGCGTGAGCATCGACTCGCGGGCTGAGGAACGGGGTTGGAGTCTAGCGAACATTGGGGAAGGGAGGCAAGAGACCTGCACCCTCCTCCCCCATTCAGCGCCAGAACGACAGAGGGGCTGCGACACCGCTCGCAGCCCCTCAGCATCACCTCTGATCTACGGTCTTCCCGCTACCACCTGATGGTCTCGACGGTCTTCTTCACCGAGATGAACGACCTTTCGAGCATGGCCCTCTCGTCCTCGTTGAGCTTGACCTCGAAGACCCTCTCCACGCCGCCGGCGCCGATCTGGACCGGCACTCCGATGAAGTAGCCCTGGATGCCATACTCGCCCTCGAGCAGAGCGGCAGCCGGCAGGACGCGTTTGCGGTCGAGCAGGTAGGACTCGGCCATCTGCATCGCCGAAGCGGCCGGGGCGAAGTAGGCCGAGCCGGTCTGGTAGAGCTTGACCAGCTCGGCTCCGCCCTCTCGGGTGCGCTTGACGATGGCGTCGATCTTGTCCGGCGACAGGACCTCTGCCAGCGGGATGCCGCCCACCGAGCATTGGCGGACCAGCGGCACCATGTCGTCGCCATGGCCGCCGAGCACCAGAGCGTGCACGTCCTCGATGGAGCAGCCCACCGCCTCGCTGATGAAGAAGCGGAAACGGCTGGTGTCGAGCACGCCGGCCATGCCCACGACCTGCTTCTTGGCAAAGCCGGTGAGCTTCCACAAAGCGTGCACCATGGCGTCCAGCGGGTTGGTGAGCACGATGGAGAAGGCGTTGGGGCAGTACTGCTTGAGCTTGGGAGCGACGTCCTTGACGATGCCCAGGTTGACCTCGGTGAGGTCCTCGCGGCTCATGCCCGGCTTGCGGGGAATGCCAGCCGTGACGATCGCCACGTCGGCGCCTTCGAGGTCCTTGAAGTCGCTCGTCCCCGAGAGCATGGAGTCCAGGCCGTCGACCGCGCGCAGCTGGTTGAGGTCCAGGGCCTTGCCCTTGGCGAGCCCAAGGGCCTTCTCGACGTCGTAGAGAACCACGTCGCCGAGCTGCTTCTGCGCCGCCAGCAGAGCGAGGTTGCCGCCGATCTGTCCCGCCCCAATGAGGGCGATCTTCTTGCGCTTCACCATGGTCCCGCCTCCCACTTGTGAGGTGTTAGGAATCGCTTTCAAGACAAGTAACCCCCTCCCGACGGGGGCTGCAACGCATTCGAGCCCTGGGACCCACGGCTGTCCGGGACTCAGCGGATGACGCCCGCCTCCCGCAGCTGGGCTATCTCTTCGGCCGCCAGACCGGCCTCCCGGAGGAGCTCGGCTGAATGCTCCCCGAGGGCAGGCGGAGGCCTTTCGGCAGCAGGCGCAAGACGCGGGTCGAGTGGCGTCCGCAGGTGCCTGACCTCTCGCCCGGTCCGACCGTCGCCGATGGAGAAGACCAGATGCCGCGGGAAGGCCAAGTCTTGCAGCGGCTCATCGCCCTCGAGGACGGGCTCGCAGCACAGGTCCTTGTCAGCCAGGAACCTCACCCACTCCTGCAGCGTGCGAGCGAGGATCAGCGCCTCGATCTCAGCCGCGACCGCTCGCCCCTCCTCGCCACTCAGCCAACCCGAGCCGGCGAGATCCTCGCGTCCCAGCGCCACGCAGAAGGCCCTCCAGAACTTGGGCTCCAGGGCCGCCACGGAGAGCCAACGGCCGTCCTTGGTCTGGTAGAGCCGGTAGCAGGCAAGCCCCCCGTTGAGGGCCTCGGCACCGCGCGCGAGGGGTAGGCCCAAATCCCCCAAAACGAGCCTCGCTCCGAGCTGCATGTGCAGGAAGGCGAAGGAGCTCTCGTAGAGAGAGACCTGGACCCGCCTTCCTTCGCCGGTCCGGGCCCGCTCGAGGAGCGCGGCGAGGATCCCCAGCGCCGCCTGCTGGGCTCCACCGATGTCCGCGACCTGCACCCCGGGCATCGGGGGAGCGCCGCCGGCCTGCCCGCCGTAGCCGAGGACTCCGGCGCGCGAGACGTAGCAGAGGTCGTGCCCTGCCCGCGTGGCGAGCGGGCCTTGCGCCCCGTAGCCCGAGATCGAGCACAGGACCAGCCGGGGATTCACCTGCCGCAGCACCTCCCAACCGAGGCCGAGGCGAGCGAGGGTTCCAGGGCGGAAGCCTTCCACCAACACGTCCGCCCGCGAGACGAGCCTGCGGAAGACGTCTGCTCCCTGAGGCGACTTGAGGTTCAGCGCCAGCGAGCGCTTGCCACGATTGAGGGCGTGGAAGAGCGCCGAGTCCTCACCCAACAGAGGGGGAAGGTGGCGCAGCGGGTCGCCACCTTCCGGGGCCTCGACCTTGACGACTTCGGCCCCGAGGTCGGCCAGAAGCAGCGTGCAGTAGGGCCCTGGGAGCAGCCGGGACAGATCGAGCACCCGAATACCGCACAGCGCGCTCATGCCCCCTCCCCTGCTCCCCTGCTGCGCGCGTCAGCCGATCAGCTTTCCCAGCTTGAGCGCCAGGTTCATGTCCATCGGCTTGAACTTGAGCTTGCCGCTGACCGCCGCCATGTTGGCGTTCATCTTCTTGGTGCACACCGCGACGAAGTCCTTGTCCGAGCAGACGAGGGTCATCTTCGGGGTCACCCCCTCCGCGCCCGGCTTCACCCAGTCAGCCCCCTTGTTCATGTCGAGGGTCCACTTGCCGCCTACGGGGCCGGTGATGTCGAAGACGATCACCTCATTCAACTCCTTCTGCAGCTCTGGCTTG